>JBFKAV010000039.1:0-23259 GCA_041621405.1 Paracoccaceae bacterium | reverse complement strand
CGCGGCGGCTCGGACGGCCGGGTCTGCGATGCAGGCGGCTGATGGCCCAGCGCGGACTGTTGGGCCGGGCGCGGCGGCGGTGCCGCGGGGCGCGGCGGTTCGGCGGGTCTCGGCCCGCCCTTCCGCGCGTAGCCCGTCGCCGCGAAGCCCTCGACGCGCCCCGCCTCGTCGGTCACCGTGTGCGCCGGATGCTGCCCTCGCGCGCCGCCGCCGTCCTTCAGTGACGAGGCCGCCATCGCTTCGGGCGAAATCCGGATGCCCGCCTTCTCGGCCACGACCTGACAGCACTCGATCAGCGCACAGTTCTTGGCCACCCGCCGGTGCGCCTTCATGTCCCCGTCGCGGTAGGCATTGAGGATGCGCAGCTCGACCGGGTTCATCCCCACGGTCTCTGCCACCTTGTCCATGTGCGCCTCGATGGCGAAGTCGACGCCGGTGATGCCGAAACCGCGCATCGCGGTCGCGGGCGTACGGTTGGTGTAGACGCAGTAGACGTCGGCGTGCACGTTCGGGATTGTGTAGGGCCCCGGCAGGTGCCCCACGCCCTTGATGATCGCGTAGGACGACAGCCGCGTATAGGCGCCCGAGTCGAAATAGCCGGTGAACTTCCGGGCGATGATCCGGCCGTCCCGCATCACGCCGTCCTTGATGTACCAGCGTTCCGCGCCCCTCGGTGCGCCGACCTGCATCTCCTCCTCGCGGTCCCAAGCGTATTTCACCGGACGCCCGGTCAGCATCGCGCCGAGGATCGCGAGCGGTTCGTGGATCGAGTCGACCTTCCCGCCGAAGCCGCCGCCCACGGTCCCGCCAACAAAGTGGAGCCGCGACGACGGCAACTTCAGCACCTTCGCCGCCGTCCCGAGCGAGAAAAAAAGCGCCTGGGTCGAGGTGTAGCAGACGTACCGCCCGTTCTGCTCGGGCGCGGCGATGGCGCCGCAGGTCTCGATCGGGGCCTGCTCGATGGGCGACATCTGGTAGCGCCCCTCGACCACATGGTCGGCCTCGCGGAACGCGGCCTCGGCGTCGCCGAAGCGGAGCTTCTGGTGGTCGTACTTGCCGTGATAGACGAACTTGTTCGTCGGGTATATGTCGAGCACCACGGGCGCGCCGGGCTTCACCGCTTCCTCGACATCGAGGACGTGGGGCACGGGTTCCCACTCGACCCGGACAGCCTTCACGGCCGCGCGCGCCTGCGCCTCGGTCTCGGCGAGCACGGCGGCCACGGGCTCGCCCTTGTAGCGCGCGCGGTCCGTCGACAGGATAGGCTCGTCGTCGATCCCGAAGTCGAGCAGCGACAGGAGCGTGTTGAGGTTCAGGGGCACGTCCGACCCACGCAGGATGCGCACGACGCCCGGCATCCGCTCGGCCTCGGTCGTGTCGATTCGCCTTACACGCGCCGCATGGTGGGGCGAGCGGACGCAGCGCAGGTGCAGGAGCCCGTCGAAGAGGTGGTCGTCGAAGAAGGGTGACCGTCCGGTCACGTGGCCGAGGATGTCCTGCCGCCGCGTCGGCTTGCCGACCTCGTTCAGGTTGTCGTCGCGTTCGTCGGCGAAGAGGTCCTTGCGGAAGTCGATCATGCCGGGCTTCGTCATCTCGGTCATGCGCGGACCCTCCCCTCGGCGACCGCGAGGATCGCGGCGATGATCGGCTCGTAGCCCGTGCAGCGGCAGATGTTGCCCGCGATCGCCTCGATCACCTCCTCGCGGCTGGGGCGTGGATTGCGGTCGAGAAGCGCGCGGGCCGACACGAGCATCCCCGGCGTGCAATAGCCGCACTGGGCGGCGAAATGGTCCATGAAGGACTCCTGGAGCGGATCGAGCGCGGGGCCTTTCGCCAGCCCCGCCGCCGTGCGCACCTCCCTGCCCTCCACGGCTTCGGCGAGGACGAGACAGGCCAGCTGCGTCTCGCCGTCGATCGTCACCGTGCAGGCCCCGCAGGCGCCCTGCCCGCAGCCGTACTTCGGCGAGAGATCCCCCATGCCCCTCCGGAGGAAATCGAGCAGGTTCTGGCCATCGTCCGCGAAGGCCGCGCGCGGGCTGCCGTTCAGGGTGAAGGTGACGGGCTTCTTCGCCATCAACGCCCCTCCATCCGTTCGAGAAGGCGCTTCAGGTGCACGCCCACGACCTCCTTCCGGTACCAGCCGGACGCGACGGGATCGGTCGGCGGATCGAGCCCTTCGGCGGCCGCCCGGGCGGCATGGTCGATGGTGGTCGCGTCGAGCGCCTGGCCCTCCAGAGCCCGCTCGACCGCCTGCACGCGAAGAGGCGCCGGGCCCATCGCTCCGTAGGCGACCCGGGCACCGCGGATGCGGCCCCCCTCGCGCGGAAGGAGTGCCGCGATGGACAGGATCGAAACCCCCTTGGGCTTCACCCGGCTGACCTTCAGGAACCCGAAGGTGCGGTCGTCCCTAGGTCGCGGCACCTCGATGGCCGCCACGAGCCCTGCCGTCTCCCGGTCGCGAAGGACCTCCTCGACCGGGCGGGGGCCGCCCTGCCCCGCGAAGACCACCCGCGCGCCGAGCGCCAGAAGCGCCGCCGCGAAGTCGCCGTAGGGGTGCGGCGCGAAGAGGTTGCCCGCGACGGTCCCCATGTTGCGCACCTGCGGCCCGCCGATGGCGCGCGCCACCGGATGGAGGAACCCAAGGTCGCGATGAGCGAGGACGCCGGCCATGGTCACGCCGGCGCCCAGCATCACCGTATCCCCCGACACCCGTACCTCGCGCAGGCCGGGGTCCGTCGTCCTGAGCACCCGGGCGGGCGCGGTGCCTGCGTTCACCTCGCGCATCACGATGGTGCCGCCGCCCAGATACACGGCGTCGTGCCCCATCGCGCGCGCCGCCTCCGCGAGTGTCGGGTAGGTTTCGACGGTCGTCATGGCTCGAGCCCCATATGCGCACGGATCGCGTCGAACCCGCTCTGGTAGACGTTCTCGGCCACCATCTCCTGCAGTTCCTTCTCGCGCCCCGCGGGCGTGTCGAACCGGCTTTCCCAGTTCCAGAACGTCATGTCGCCATCGGTCACCGGCGCGAGGCGGACATGCGCCACGTAGTTCAGAAGCGGTACCGGCGTGTCGAGCAGGCAGTAGCTGAACGCCATGTCGGCGTCCGACAGTGTGAGGAGTTGCTCGCGCAGTTCCGACCCGTCCTGCAGGTGAAACCGTCGCACACAACCGATCCGGTCCGAGGTCCATCCCCTCTCGACCACGCTGTCCTTCACGATCGGATGCCAGCGGTCGTGCCCGTTGAAGTCGCGCAAAACGTCCCAGACCGCCTCGACCGGCGCGGGCAGAACCGTGCTTTTCACGACTTTCACCATGCTCAGCCCACCATCTGCCGCTTGAGCGCGGCAAAGCCCGCCTGGAACACGTCGTTGCCGATGCCGGTCACCAGGCCCTCGGCTTCGGTCTCGGCGCAGTCGAACTCGGCGGTCCATTCGGCGAAGGTGCGGTTGCCGTCGGTGACGGGCGTGAGCCGCAGCGTCGCCACGTAGTCGGTCAGCGGCATCGGGCTTTCGAGGATCGAATAGGTGCAGAACATGTCATAGTCCGAGAGCCCGAGAAGCCGCTCGCGGATTCGGTCGCCGTTCTGGAGGTGGAAGTCCCGCACGCAGCCCACGCGGTCGGCGGGCTCGCCGTTCTCGATCCGGCTGTCGCGGATGCGCGGATGCCAGCGCTGCAGTCCGTTGAAGTCCCGGATGCGGTCCCAGACCTTCGCGGCCGGCGCGTCGATCACCGACGAGATGTAGACGCGCGGCATTACTTCTTGCCTCCCTTGGGGGCTGCGCCGCCCTTGTCGCCGCCGCCCCCGCCGCCGGTCTTCTTCGCCGCGTCGGCGATCCGCTGCATGTCGGAGGCCTCGCGGATCAGGCCGCCCTGCTTGGCGAGGCTGCCGCCCTCGACCCCGATGTCGGCCAGAAGCGAGTCGATCAGCGGCGCCTGCACACGGTAGCGCAGAGCGGAGTTGATGACCTCGTCTGTTGGGCTGCCCTCCCGCGCGCCGCCCCCGCCGGTGACGCCGTCGAGCTGCATGATCCGGATGTCCTGGATCTTCTCGAGCGGCTTGACCGAGGCCGCCACGATCCCCTCCACATGCTCCAGCATCTTGCGCTTGAAGAGCGAATGGCGCGCCTCGTCGGTGAGGATGTTCTCGGCCTCGTTGATGAGTTTCGCCGCCTCGGCCTCGACGGCCTTCCTGACTTTCTCGGCCTCGGCGATCAGCTTGGCTTCAGCCGCCGCCTTCTCGGCCATCAGGACGTCGATGGACTTCTTGCGGTTCGCGGCCTCGGTCTCGCGCACCGTCTTGACCTTCTCCTCTGCCTCGGCCGCGTGGGCGCGGGCAGCGTCCGCCTCGGCCCGGGCCGCGCTTTCCTCGAGCGATTTCTGGTAAAGCGCGATGGCCTTCTCCATCTGCGCCGTCTCGACCGCCTTCTCGCGGTTCACTTCGAGCTCGCGGCGCACCTTCTCGTGGTCGATGCGGATCTCGTCGAGACCGCGTTCCGAGGCGATGCGGGCACGTTCCACGTCCTCTCGGCTCTCGATCTCGGCTTCGCGAAGCGCCTGGACGCGCGCGATCTCGAGCTGCTCGATCGACCGCCGCCGTTCCAGCCGCGCGGCCTCGACCGCCCGTTCGCGCTCGACCTCGGCCGCCTCGATGTCGCGCTTCGCCGCGATCTCGGCCTGGCTGACGCTGGCCTCTGCCGCGACCCGCTTCTGCCTGGATTCCGACAGCTTCACCACGCGCGTCTGCTCGGCCTCCTCGACAGCGCGCTTGCGTTCGATATCGGTGACCTCGCGGGTCTTCTGGCTCGCGATCCGCTCCTGTTCGAGCGTGAGTTCGGTCGCGACTCGGGCCTTCTCCACCGCCTCGCGACGGGCGATCTCGGCGGCTTCGAGTGCTTTCTCCTTGTCGATCACCTTCGCGCGAACCTCCTGTTCGGCGGCGATGCGCTCGGCCTCGAGCGCGCGCTTCTGAGCGATCTTGGCCTGCTCGACCGCCTCGTCGGCCGCGACGCGCGCCTCGTCAACGGCGCGGTTCCGCGCGATCTCACGCGACTTGGTGTCCACGTCGGCCGCGATCCTCGTTGCCGCGATCTGCTTCTCGCGGGCGATCCGGGCGGCTTCCACCGCTTCTCCTGCCGCAATCTCTGCCGCCTCGACCGCCTGCTTGCGGGCGATCTCGAGTTCGCGGATGCGCTGGTCCTCGGCGATCCGGGCCTCGCTCACCTGCGCGTCCTGGAGGATGCGCATGCGTTCGACCGCCTCGCTGGCGGTGATCTCGGCCTCCTCTAGCGACTTCTTCCGTGCAATCTCGCGGGCGCGGATGTCCTCTTCGCCCTTGATGCGGGTCTGGGCGAGCAGAAGGTCTTGCGCCATGCGCCGCTTCTCGTTGGCCTCGTTGGCCTCGATCTCGGCCTCGCGGATCGCCCTTGCCCGCGCGATCTCCAGCGCCTGGGTCTCCTTCTCCTTGGCGATCCGCGCCTCGGCCAACGCCTTTTCCTGGGCGATGCGGGCACGTTCGGTCGCCTCCCGCGCGGCGATCTCGGCCTCCTCGATGGCTTTCTGCCGGGCGATCTCCTTCGATTGCGTCTCCTGTTCGTTCAGGATGCGGGCTTCCGTGACGCTCCGCTCCTGCAGGATGCGGGCAGTCTCGGTCGCCTCGCGGGCGGCGATCTCCTCGGCTTCGATTTCCTTTTGGCGGGAGATCTCGCGGGCGCGGACGGCGCGCTCGGAGGCGATGCGCGCTTCGGCGATGGCGCGCTCGTTGGCGATCCGCGCCTTCTCGATCGCCTCGCGCGCCGTAATCTGGGCGGATTCCGCCTCGGTGTCGCGCTCGGCCCTCTCGCGAGCCAGTTCGGCCCGCTGCTGCGCGCGCCGGAACTCGACGTCCCGCTCCTGCGCCAGCCGCGCTTCCTCGCTCTCGCGCTCGATGTCTAGCGTCTGCTTCTCTGCCTCGAGGTTCCGTGCCCGGATCTTGATCATCGAATCCTGCTCGATGTCGTTCCGGAGCTTCCGCCGCTCCTCGATGTCCTTGATGAGCGCGGTCAGACCCTCGGCGTCGAAGCGGTTCGATGGGTTGAAGTATTCAAGAGAGGTCTGGTCGATGTCGATGATCGCGACGCTTTCGAGCTCGAGCCCGTTCTTCTCGAGGTCCTCCTGGGCCAGTTCCTTGACACGGGCGACATAGGCGCTGCGGCTCTCGTGCATCTCGCCCATGGTCTTCTCGGCCGCCACGGCGCGCATGGCGCTTTCGAACTTGCCGGCGAGAAGGCCGTGCAGGTTCTCGGCCTCGAGCGTCCGGCGCCCGAGCGTCGATGCGGCCATCGAGACCGCCTTCCTCTCGGGCCGGACGCGCACGTAGAACTCGGCTTCGACGTCGACCCGCATCCGGTCCTTGGTGATGAGCGCGGCGTCCTTCGTCCGGCTGACCGCGAGCGGCAACGTGTTCATGTTGACGGGCGTGATGTCGTGGATGATCGGCCAGACGAAAGCGCCGCCGTCGATTACCACCTTCTCACCCAAAAAACCGGTGCGGACGAAGGCCACTTCCTTCGTCGAGCGTCGGTAGAGCCACTGCATGACCCAGTAGATGATGGCGATGACCACCACCGCCACGATGAGCCACAGGATGAGCTGTCCGATCAGCTGTCCGGTCATGATCTATCCCTCCCCGCTGCGCCGTCAGCGTCCCTTGATGGCCTTGAAGGCGCGTGTCTGTTCCGTCAGCGCGACCTCGGTCGGCAGGCGCTCCATCGAGGAGGCGCCGTAGAAGCCGTGGCAGGCGGACGTGTTCTTCAGTACGAATTCGGCATCCTCTGGCATGGCGACCGGCCCGCCGTGGACGAGGACAATGACGTCCTTGTTGACCTTGAGCGCGGCCCCGGCCCAGGCGTCGACGAGGGCCGGGCACTGGTCCAGTGTCAGCGCCGTCTCTGCCCCGATCGACCCGCCGGTCGTGAGCCCCAGGTGACAGACCACGATGTCGGCCCCAGCCTTCGCCATCGCCGCCGCGTCATCCTCGTTGAAGACGTAGGGCGTCGTGAGCATCCCCTTGGCGTGAGCCTTTGCGATCATGTCGACCTCGAGCCCGAAGGACATGCCCGTTTCCTCGAGGTTCGCGCGGAACGTCCCGTCGATCAGCCCAACCGTGGGGAAGTTCTGCACGCCCGAAAACCCGATGCGCTTCAACTCGTCGAGGAAGACGTCCATCAGCCGGAACGGGTCGGTCGCGCAGACACCAGCCAATACGGGCGTCTTCTTCACCACCGGCAGCACTTCGGCCGCCATCTCGACCACGATCGCGTTCGCGTCGCCGTAGGGCATGAGACCTGCGAGGCTCCCGCGCCCGGCCATCCGATAGCGGCCCGAGTTGTAGATGACGATAAGGTCGATGCCCCCCGCCTCCTCGCACTTGGCCGACAGGCCCGTGCCCGCGCCACCGCCCACGATGGGCTCGCCGCGCGCGACCATGTCACGAAATCGGGCGAGAATGGTGTCTCGGTCGATCATCGGCGGGCCTCTCTCCTGCGGGCAGGCCGGCCGCCGTGAAGCTCGCGGAAGGCGGCGACGACGGCGGCGGCGAATTCGGGATCGTTGATGTTGCGCGGCAACCGGATCAGCCGTCGCTGGGCGGTCTGGCGGACGGTGTCCTCGAGCGCGGTGAAAAGCGCGTGCCGCGCCTTGGGGTCGTCGAACGGCTTGCCGGGCGCATCTAGCGCCGAGACGCCGCCTTCCGGCAGGAAGAACCGGACAGGCCCCTCCATCTCGTTCAGCCGTCCGCCGATCCAGCGGCCCATCGCGGCGCATTCCTCGGCCGTGGTCCGCATCAGCGTGACCTGCGGGTTGTGTTCGTAGAAGGTCCGGGCGCGATACTTTTCGGGGACCGTTTCGGGCGGCCCGAAATTCACCATGTCGAGCGCACCGACCGAACCGACGTAGGGCATCCGCTTGCGGATGACGGCGCCGAACCGGTCCTCGGTTGCCGGGAAGACCCCGCCCATCATCATGTCGCAGACTTCCGTCGTCGTGATGTCGACGACCCCGCCGATCATGCCCGAGTCGATCAGCTTCTCCATCGACTGGCCACCGATCCCGGTCGCGTGGAAGACGAGGCAGTCGTAGTCTTCGCCCAGGTCCCCCACGATCTGCTGGACGCAGGGCGTCGTGACCCCGAACATCGTGAGCCCGATCGCCGGCTTGCCCGCACGCCGGGCCGGCGCGGCGCGGCGCGCCTTCACCATGCCGACCATGGCGTGCGCGGCGTTCGCCAGCACCTCCTCGGTGATCGCGTTCAGCCCCTGCACATCGGCCACCGAATGCATCATGGTGATGTCGGCGGGACCCACGTATTTCGACACCTCCCCCGAGGCGACCGTGGAAACGATGAGCTTCGGCACACCCACCGGAAGCGCCCGCATCGCCGGGGCGACGATTGCCGTGCCGCCAGAGCCTCCGGCCGACAGGATGCCCGCCACCCCCTCCTGCCGCACCATCCACCGCTGGAAGGCGAGCGTCATGCCCGCGACCGACTGGCCCCGGTCGCCGGTGAAGACACCGGCTGCGCCGCGCGGGTGGAACGCCGCGATCTGGTGGGCGGGGATCTCGGCGCCCGAGTGTGCGCCGCTGGTCGACAGGTCTACCATTCTGACCGGCAGACCCGCCGCACGGATCAGGTCGCGCATGTAGCGCAACTCGTCCCCCTTGGTGTCGAGCGTGCCTGCGATCAGCACGACGCTTTCGCCCGGCGCGGCGAGCGGCCGGATCTCGGCCTGGACGCCCGAAGTCGTTGGAGCGCCGGTCGTCAGCACCCGCGCCATTCGCTCGAGCTGCGGCACCGGGACGGGCTGCGACCAGCGGGTCGGCTGCTTCGGGTTCGAGGTGTAGATCTTGACCGGCTGGGGTCCGGCCGGATGCGCCTCTCCGGCCACCGGCGGCCCGGGCGCCGCGGTGGGCGAGGGTGTGTCGTCGTGTGCGTGGCGACCCACCCCCAGAAGGCGCTGCTGAAGGTCGCGGTCCGCGGCGAGTTCGCCCGCGGGCACGATCCGGTTGATCTGGCCGTTCACCATGATCGCGACGCGGTCGGCCACCGCGCAGGCGACGCCGATGTTCTGCTCGATCACGAGGACGTCGATGTCGCCTTCCTCGGCAAGGCGCAGGAGCATCTCCTCGACCTGCGCGACGATGACCGGGGCGAGACCCTCGGTCGGTTCGTCCATCACGAGAAGGCGGGGATTGGCGAGAAGTGCGCGCGAGATGGCGAGCATCTGCTGCTCGCCCCCCGAGAGCTGCCCGCCGCCGTTTGACTTCCGCTCTGCGAGGCGCGGGAAGGTCGAATAGATGCGTTCGATGCTCCAGGCGCCGCCCTTTTTCTCGACGATCCTGAGGTGTTCGTCGACGGTGAGCGACCGCCACAGCCGGCGGCCCTGCGGCACGTAGCCGATCCCCATCCGGGCGATTTCGGCCGGGGTCCGGCCCGCGAGCGGCTGCCCGAGAAAGCTGATCGCCCCCGAGGCAACGGGGACGAGACCCAGGATCGCCTTGCAGAGCGTGGTCTTGCCCATCCCGTTCCGGCCGACCACCGACAGGACGCCGCCGTCGAGCCGGAGGTTCACGCCCTGCAGCGCATGCGACGCGCCGTAGTAGACGTTGAGCCCGCGCACCTCGAGCGCAGTGGGTCCCTTGCGTTCGGCCCTCTCAGCCATGTCCGTGGCCCCCGTCCCCGAGGTAGAGTTCCTGAACCTCGGCGTCGTTCTCGATCTCCTCCGGCGTGCCTTCCTTGAAGATGCGGCCGTTGTGCATCATCGTCACGCTCTCGGCGACACGCAGGGCCACGTCCATGTCGTGCTCTATGACGATGTAGCCGATGTGGGACGGCAGCCCGTTCAGGATCGAGACGAGTTCGCCGCGCTCGGTCGGCGACAGTCCCGCGGCAGGCTCGTCGAACAGGATGAAGCGCGGCGCCCCGGCCAGCGCCAGAGCGATCTCGAGCTGGCGCTGCTGGCCGTAGCTCAGATTCGCCACGGCGGTGTCGCGCGCAGGCGTCAGGTGAACCGCCTCGATCAACTCCTCGGTCCGGGCGCGCAGCGCGTCGGCCTCGCCGGGCCTCAGGAACGAAAACCGCCCGCGCGACACGCCACGGCAGGCGAGATAGACGTTGTCGGAGAGGGTGAGCCCGCCGAACAACAGGCTGATCTGGTATGTGCGCCTTAGGCCGCGCCGGATGCGCTCGTAGGCCGGGAAGTTGGTGACGTCCTCGCCGAAAAGCCGGATGGTGCCCGAGGTCGGAAGGAAGTCCCCCGTGACGCAGTTGAACAGCGTGGTCTTTCCTGCCCCGTTCGACCCGAGCACCGCCCGGCGCTCGCCCGAGCCGACCGTGAGCGTCACGTCCTGGATCGCGGCGAGCGCACCGAAGAGTTTGGTCACGCCGCGGAGTTCCAGCGCATTTCCCGAGCTCACGGAGCCGAGGCGCTCAGCTGTGTTGCGCGTCTCGACGAGCGTCATTCCGAAGCCCCCGTCAGCGGATCGCGCGCCCTCGCCCGCCGCTCCTTCCACCGCTTCCAAAGGCCCAGAACCCCGTCGGGCGAGAAGAAGACGACTGAAAGAAATCCTATCCCTATCAATAACTTGAAGCGTTCGCCCGACATCCCGAAGGTGGTCAGAACATCGGGCGAGAAGGTGCGGAGCATGACGTAGATCAGCGCCCCGATGAACGGCCCGATGGGCCGCGAGATGCCCCCCACCACCGCGATCACCAGAATATCGATCACCGCCGGGATGCCGGCCGTCCCCGGCGAGATCTGGGCGTTTTGCCAGACGAGGAGGATGCCTCCGACGGCGGCGATCACGCTTGCGAAGCCATAGGCGGCGACCCGGTGGGCCGTGACGTTGAAGCCCAGCGCCGCCATGCGGCGCGGGTTGTCACGGACACCCTGCAGCGCCATCCCGAAGGGCGCCCGCGAGACGTAGACCACGGCGGCGTAGCAGAGCGCGGCGCAGCCGAGCGTCAGGTAGTAGAAGGGCACCGGCTGGCGCCAGTCGACCCCGAAGAGCTGGGGCGGCACGACGAGGTTGAAGCCCGAGTAGCCGTTGAAGATCGCGTAGTTCTGGCGGGTGAAGTAGAAAAAGGCCGAGGCGATCGCGAGGGTGATCATGATCGTGTAGATGCCCTCGGTCCGCACCGCGAGCGCGCCGACGACTGTGCCGAAGATCGCCGCGGCGAGAACCGCGATGGGCAGATAGACCCACCATGGAAGTCCCATGCTGATTGCGGATACCCCCGAGGTGCCGAAGATCGCGACCATGTAGCCAGCCATCGCGGCGACCGACATCTGAATCAGGCTCACCATCCCGCCGTAGCCGGCAAGGAACATGAGCGACAGCGCGATTATCCCGAGGATGAAGGTCCAGCCCATCACCTGGAACAGGAAGAAGTCGTTGGCCCAGACCGGCATGGTCAGGAGGATGAGGATCAGCGCCCACCACGCGGCCGGCACGCGCTCGACCCAGATCGGCTCGATCGCCGCGGGCTTCCGCTGTTGCTCGACGATCGACATCTACCGCGACGCCCCCAGAAGGCCCTGTGGCCGGAAGGCAAGCACCGCGGCCATGATCAGGAACGTGAACACGACCGAGTAGGTCGGCGCGTAGACCAGTCCGATCTGCTCGGAAAGGCCGATCACGAGGGCGCCGATCGCGGCCCCTGGGATCGAGCCCATGCCGCCGACGATCACCACGACGAGGCTCGCCAACAGGAACCGCGTGTCCTCGCCCGGCGAAAGCGACTGGAACGTGCCGCCGACGATCCCGCCGACCCCGGCGAGCCCCGCGCCGAAGGCGAAGACCGCGAGGAAGACGTACTGGATGCGGACGCCCGATGCGGCGAGCATCTCGCGGTCGTCAACGCCCGCGCGGATCAGCATGCCGAGGCGCGTGCGATTGAGGATCAGCCACATCCCGATGCCGATCACGATCGCGGCGAACAGGATCGCCATTCGGACGGCAGAGAACTTGAGATAGACGACCTCTCCACCGTCCCTGACCGATGATATCACCGGAAGCGTCATCGGCCCGGACAGCCATTCGGGCGAGAGGATCGTGTAGGACTGCCCGCCCCAGATCCAGAGCAGGATGTCGGCGATCACGACCGACAACCCGATGGTCACCATCGTCTGGCGAAGCTCCTGCCCTTCCATGCGCCGGAACACCTGGTTCTGGAGGACAAGACCGATCAGCGCGACCACGATGAAGACGACCGGAAAGGCGAGCAGCCAAGACCCCGTCGCTTCGGACACCTCGAAACCGATGTAGCCTCCGAGCAGGTAGAGCGACCCGTGCGCGAGGTTCACGTTCCGCATAAGGCCAAAGATCAGCGTGAAACCGGAGGCCACGAGGAAATAGAGCGCGCCAAGTGTAACGCCCCCGAAGACGGCGTTGAGGAAGATGCGCTTGCGGCCCAGCACCTCCTCGAGACCCTCGGACCACGGCGCGAAGACGAGCCAGAGAAGCACCGCGACGACGATCGCGATGACGAGGGACCAGACCGGGTGTCGCCTGACGAAATCCTGCACGTTGTCCAACCCTTGCGCACGGCCGGCCCGACGGCGGGCCGGGGCAGCCTAACGCGCGCCTGTCCGCGTGCAGATACCCGACAGTCTCATCCTTGTGCCCCGGATCGGGAATCTCGCCCGATCAGGCGACGTGGACTGACCGGCGGTAGGCCGAGGGCGGTACCACGCCGTTCGCGATGAAGAAGCGTGAAAAGCTCGCCTGGCTCGAGAAGCCGAGGTCGAAGCCGATCTCGGCCACCGCCTCTTCCGTCTTGGCGAGCCGGTCGATGGCGCGCTCCATCCGGAGGGCATTGGCGTAAAGGTTCGGCGTCAGGCCGACCTGCGACCGGAACAGCTTGAAGAAGTGAGGCCGTGACAACCCAACCTCGCGCGCGACGTGGTCGAGCGCCATACCCTCGCCCACGCTTTCTCGCATGAGCTTCAGGGCCTTCCGGATGCGATAGTCGCGTCTTGGCAGATCGGGGCCGGTGAACATGATCCCCCGCGAGGTCCATTGCCACGACTGGTCGAACGACATCTGGGTAACCACGCAGAGCCGGTCCTCGATCAGGAGATCCTCCCGGTCCGGGTCGAGCATGGCCTGCGCCGTTCCGAAGACGAGGCGCGAGATGGGGTCGGTCACTTCGATGCCGACCCGCCCGAACGACAGCGAAGCCGACGCGCGGCGCGCGGCTTCGAGGAACCAGGCCGGGCGGATGTAGAGGACAAGAGCCAGCGTCGGCGCGGACGCGGTGACCGGGCAGTAGTAGTGCGCCTGCCACGGGCTGATCGCGACCGCCTGTCCCGGGGACAGCGGCCACGCCTTCCCGTTCACCACCACTTGTCCCGGCGGCCCCTGCACGTGGAAGATCAGGTGGCCCTCGCGATGGCCGTGCGGGACCATCCGCTTGTCCATCCAATAGAGGCACACACGGCCGAAATCGCCGTGGAACACGGCCAAGGACTCACTCATCGTCTCCCCCCTGATGCGCAAGGCATGCAGTCGTCGGGAGTTTGTCTCCCGTTGTCGTCTTGGGCCGAGGTTAGCCTCGAACCGCGTTTTCGCAAAAGGGATATGTCGAACCGTACCGGAACGTCACAGCGCCGCGCTCATCATCGCTTCGTAATCCTTGGGCGTCGCGTGCCGAGGGTTTGTCTGGTTCGCGGGATCGGCCGCCGCGTTTCGCGCTGCGCGTGCGATGACCGCCGTACCGACCCCGGCCTCGGCCAGTCGGACAGGCAGCCCTATGTCGTCGGCAAGCTGGCAGAACGTTTCGACCAAATCGGCCCGGGCGCGCAGGCCGAGGGCCGAGCGTATGATCGCGATGCGCTCGACGACAGCCGGTGCATTGAAGGCAAGCACTTCCGGCAGCATCGCGGCATGCAGCGCCCCGTGACGCACCCTGATTTCCTGTTCAAGGCCGCGTGCTGCCGCCTCCACACCGCCGAACCCCTTCTGGGCGGCAAGCCCTCCGTTCAGGGCAGCCGCGAGAAGTTCGCGCCTTGCTTCGAGATCCAGCCCGTTCCGGACCGCAAGCGGCAGGTTGGTCATCGCGCGCCGGAGACCGTCGAGCGCGATGCCGTCGGCGGGTGGGTTGTAGGCCGTGCTCAGGTAGGCCTCGAGGCAATGGATCAGCACATCCATACCGGCCGCCGCGGTACTCGTGGGATCGGCCGAAACCGTGAGGGTCGCGTCGCAGAAGATCGCGGAAGGGACAAGCGGATGCCGCCCCGCGTGTCGGGCGAACTCGATCCCGAGCGGGCCGAGTCCGACGCTTTCCGTGCCGGTCGGAATAGCGACGACCGGGGCCCCCGACCTGCCGAGGAGCCGTGCAAGGTCGAGCGTCACAGCGCCTCCGAGCCCGATGATTCCGTCGCAGCCCGAATCGGCGAAGAGTGCCGCGGCCTCCCTGAGGTTCGTGTCGCCGGGCTGTTCCCCTGTGAACTCGAATCTGACGGGTCGCGCCGCGAGCGGAAGCGCATCGTCCAGCCGCTCGCCCTGCTCCCCGTCTGCCGTTTGCACGTCGCAGACGACGATCGGACGCCGGATGGCCAAGCGCGACAACTCCTCCGATAGTGCGTCCTCGAGAACGCGGTCGGCGAAATGAACGCGCGTGACGAAGGTGATCAGTGACATGGCCCGAACCCGACCCCGGGGCTGCATGCGTGCAGATGACAGGGCCGCCCCGCGGGCGGCCCTGCCTCAGGTCAAGCGGCCTCAGCCGTCCTTGCCGCCGAGGGCGCCGCAGTCTGGCGTGTCACGCGAGGGAAGGCCCATCGCCCGGAACTCGTCCGGCGTCATGCCGAGCGTCTGGTTCACGCCTTCGGTCTTGGCAACCATGACGTTGTTGAGGCCGCCCGCGCCGTCCTCCTGCACCTCGTTGATGAAGACGGTGCCAGTCGCCTGGCGGTTTTCGTTGAGCGTGACTTCACCGAGCGGGGTAGAGAGCGGATCGTCCGCGAGAGCCGCCCGGAACTTTTCCTGTCCGTCGGACAGGTCGCCGCCGATCTCGTTCAACGCGTCGATCGCGGCGAGGGCTGCCACGTAGTAGCCCACGCCGAAGAGTGACGGCGACGGGAAGCGTTCGGATTCCGGGAACGCCTCCTGGTATGCCTTCACGTACTCCTGCCAGGCCGGATCGGGGTTGTCCTCGGCCAGCGGACCCGAGGTCGGCGTGCCGACCAGCGCATCCTTTGCCCGCCCCTTCGAGGTCAGAACGGTCGGATCGGCCATGATCGTGCCGCCGATCAGGTTCGTCTCGGCTCCCGCCTGCTCGTACTGGTTGAGGAAGTTGATCGCGTCGGTGCCGCCAACACCGAGATAGATGGCGTCGACGTCATCGGGGAGTGCAGCGATCACGCCGCCGAAGTCCGACGACCCAAGCGGCACCCAGAACCGCTCGACGATCTCACCGCCAGCGCGGCAGAAATCCACCGCGAAGCCGAGGAAGTTGGTGTAGCCGAACGAGTAGTCGGCGGCGACCGTCGCGACCCGCTTCCAGCCCTTCTCGTTCACGACGTAGGTGCCGAGCCCGGCGCCCCACTGCGAGCCGTCCAGGTTGAAGCGGAAGAAGTTCGGCGCCGGATCGACCCATGTCGTCTCGAGCGCGCCCGAGATGCCGTTGATGACCGTGTGGTCCGGGATCGTCTTGGCATAGTCACGCATCGCGATGCCCTCGGAACCCGAGAGCGGCCCAAGGATGATGTCGACCCCGTCCTGTTCGATCAGCTTCCGGGCCTGCCGGACGGTCGTGTCGGGGGTCGTGTCGGTGGGCGCGACAACGATTTCGATCGGACGCCCTCCGGCCATGCCGCCGGCCTGCTTGATGGCGAGCTCGACGTTCCGCACGCCGTCGGCCCCGCCCGCCGCGAAAGCGCCCTCGAGCGCGACGAGAATACCGAACTTGACGGCTTCCTGCGCCATGGCGCCCGCCGGAAGCAGAAGCGCCATCGCCGATACCGAGGCGATAAATGCCTTCTTCATGAGTCTCCTCCCGTTCAAACGCAGGCCGTCATTGTCTCGTCGCCGCCCGCCGCCTGCACGCAGAGCTTTCGGCAACTCCCAGAGCCTAGGGCGCGGCGGCGGGCTTCACGACGCCCGGCCGTGGGAAAAAATATCTGGGGGTATCTTTTTTTCTCGCTCGGGCGAGCGCGGACGATCCCTTTTCGACGAAGGGATTCCGAGCCCTTCCGAGACCTGCGGCTCGGCGAGCCGTGCCTGGCGACGAACGCTCTGGCAGCATCTCGGCCGCGCCGGCGGGAAGTTCGATCCGGAACGCGTCTCCGTCGGGGAGCCGGGCCGCGGAGGCAGCGGGCGACCTCGTGGTTGGGGTAGGTCAGACCTTTCGAAACCCGCTTGACAAATTGCCGTCCAGCAGCTGGGCCGCTGAGAAGTGGATTTGGAAACTCAGCGCCGACCCGTAGTCGCAGTTTGCTCGAAACGTTCATGTTGCCGCATCGTCCGCACTGCTGGCGTTTATGCCTGACGCAGCGAACGTCCGCTCCGCCCAACGGCGACAATGCTGCGCATTGCACCAAAGTCTGAGAAGGGCTCGAAGCCGCCGTTCGCTGCGCTTTCCACCAAGGCCTGGACTGGGCCGTTCGCACACCGGTCTTGCCCGATGGTCGATTGGCGGCTCAGGGCCGCAGGCGCATCTGTCGATTGACGTATGAAGCATGCCCATGGTTCCCCCCATGGCGACCGCACCAAATCCGCGCGACCGCTGCCATTGGCCATCACAGCGCGAGCCACGCGGATAGTTCGCAAAGGAGCCGGGACTGATCCTGGCGAAGCGCCAAGGATTACTCGAAGCCTTGCCTGAGCGCCTAGGCAGCGCGCGTCGGAACGTCAACGTGCAGACAGAGGATGTTGCCTTCCGGATCGTTACATTCCGGTCGGAAACCAGGTGCGAATGATGATACCGGAAGCGACCAGTTCTCCCTGCGGCATCGCCTCACCTAGATCGACGCGTTCGGAAAGCCGATGCTCGTTCGGGTCACGACACCTCCCCGCATGCGTCGCAACACTAGAAGGGTCGCTGAAGATCAACGGCTCATCTGCTTTCTGAGACAAATTTCATTGGAAGATCAAAAGGATCACGAGTGATGGACGATCTCCAGTCAGAACATGGAGCGTTTCCGCTGAAGTGGAGCAGGAATCTGGGTCGCCTTGCCCTGCGTGGACTAGCCCCGCTGCTGGATCGCTGCACTGTGCGTCTTCCCGTTTGTATCTGATGGGGAGAAAAAGAGATGAGCGTCTGATTTGCAAACGGCGGTACTAGGGCCGTCCCGCCCCGCTGACGCCGACGTAGACGGCGCAGAGGGTGTGGGTGGAGGTTATAAAGAGCCGGTTTCGCTTCGGCCCGCCAAAGGTCAGGTTCGAGACCATCTGCGGCAGCTTGATCCGGCCGAGCGGGTTTCCTTGCGGATCGAAGCAGCGCACCCCGTCCCCGGCGCTCGACCAGAGGTTGCCCTCCACGTCGAGCCGGAAGCCGTCGGGCACTCCTGGCGAGACCTCCACGAAGACCTCGCCGCCGGTAAGCCGGTTTGACCTGCCCACGTGGAAGACGCGGATGTGGTGCGGGCCGTCCGGGTCGTGGCTAAAACCGCTGTCGGCGACGTAGAGCCTGCTCTCGTCGGGCGAGAAGGCAAGCCCGTTCGGCTTGACGAAATCGTCGGCGACTACGGCGACCTCGCCGGTGGCCGGGTCCACCCGGTAGACGTGACAGCCGTCCTGCTCGGGCTCTGCCTTGTGGCCCTCGTAGTCGCTGAGGATGCCGTAGGTCGGGTCGGTGAACCAGATTGTCCCGTCCGACTTCACCACCACGTCGTTGGGCGAGTTGAGCCGCTTGCCGCCGCAGCTGTCGGCGATCACCGTGACGGCGCCGTCCGGCTCGGTTCGGGTGACGCGCCGGCCGCCGTGCTCGCAGCTTACCAGCCGCCCTTCGCGGTCGCGGGTGTTGCCGTTGGCGAAGTTGCTGTCCGCGCGGAAGATGCCGGTGCCGAGGTCGGGCACCCAGCGCAGCATCCGGTTGTTGGGGATGTCCGACCAGACGAGGAAGCCGCCGTCGCCGAACCAGACCGGACCCTCGGCCCAGCGGCAGCCGTCGTAGAGCACCTCGACCTCGGCGATCGGCACCGTCAGGTCGCGAAACCGGCGGTCGTAGTATTCGTAGGCATCGCCGACCAGGGCCATGTCCGCCTCCCTCTAGCTGCGGCGGCGGCCGCCGCTTGCCGCGACGATCACGCCGATGATGATCAGGCCAGTCAGCACCAGCCGCACGCCCGCGCCCGCGCCGAAGGTGTTGAGCATGGTGACCAGCAGGAACAGGAACAGCGCCGCGCCCCATAGTCCCGGCACGTTGGCGAAGCCGCCGGCGACCGACGTCCCGCCGATCACCACCACGGCGATCGAGCTCAGGAGGAACTCCTGGCCCATGTTCAGGGCAGCGCCGCCGGAGAAGGCCGCGAGCAGGTAGCCGCAGAGCCCGGCCATCGTCGCGCACATGATGTAGGTGGCCGCACGGGTGCGCTCGACCGCGATGCCGGCCAGATGCGCCGCCCGGCGGTTCTGGCCGATGGCGGTGACGCTCTGGCCGTAGACCGTGCGGGTGAGGACCACGTGCATCACCACGGCAATGACGATGACGACGACCGCGATCACGGGCACGCCGGCGATCCGGGCGGTGGTGAACTCGCCGAGCTCGGTGGGCGGCTTGATCCGGAGGCCGCGGTTCCACCAGATCGCGGCGGACTGGAAGATGAAGCTCGAGGAAAGCGTGGCGATGATCGGCGGGATGCTGAGCAGCCGGATCAGCGCGTAATTGGCGGTGCCGACGAAAAGCCCGACGGCCAGCGCCAGCGCGAGGCCAAGCGGGATGGCGCCCGCCACGCCATCCATCGCCTTCATCGCCACCGTCCCGGCAAGCGTCATGCAGGCCGGGATCGAGAGGTCCACGTTGCCCGGGCCGAGCGTGATCACGAACGTCTGCCCCAGCGCGACGATCACGTAGAACGCCCCGAAGGTCAGCGCCGCGCTCAGCACCTCGGCCGAGCCCTTGCCGCCGGTGAAGGCGGCGGTAGCAAGCCACACGGCAAGCGCGCCGAGCCAGGCCCAGAGCCAGGGCTGACGCAGGATCGCTCCCGCCCCGGTCACCGCCGCCGCTCCATCTGCCGGATCAGGACCCGCAGCGCCAGGACGATGATCAGGATCGCGCCCTGCGCCCCGATCTGCCAGTCGGGATTGAGGCGCAGGAACGACAGGAACGACGCCGCGAGCGCCAGAGTCACCGCCCCGATGACCGCGCCGATCGGCGATACCCGTCCGCCGACGAACTCGCCGCCGCCGAGGATCACCCCGGCGATGGACAGAAGCGTGTAGCGCAGCGCGATGTTGGCATCCGCCGAGGTGGTGAGCCCGACCAGCGCCATCCCGCTCAGGACACCGAAGAACCCCGCAAGCGCGAACATCGTGGCCTTGATCCGCAGGATCGACCAGCCGGCCCGCTCGAGCGCCCGGGCGTTGCCGCCGGCGCCGCGCAGGATCGTGCCCCAGGCCGAGCGCATCAGGGCGACGTGGACGATGCCGGCCAGCAGCACCGAGGCGATGATCGGAAACGGCACGAGCGGCGTCTTCAGGGTCATGAGTGCGCGGATGTAGGACGGCGCCGAGCCGCCAGGGGTTGGCAGCACCAGGACCGCCAGGCCGAGCCAGACGAAGGACAGGCCCAGCGTCACCACGATGGACGGCAACTGCCGGATGTGGATCAGCGCGCCGATCGCCCCGTAGGCGACGACCAGCCCGGCAAGCGCCAGCACCCCCAGTAAGGGCGTGTCGTGCAGCCAAGTTGCCGTGACGCAGGCGACGAGGCTCACGAAGGCGCCGATCGAGAGGTCGAGCTCGTTCACGCAGAGGATGAACATCTGCGCGATGGTGGCGAGCGCGATCGGGACGGCGAGATTCAAGAGCAGGTTCAGGCCGAAATAGCTCATAGTCCGCGGCTGCAGCCAGAAGATCGCGATCAGGAGCGCGGCGAGCGACAGCGGCGGCAGGAGGCCGCGCAGCAGGCGGGGCGAGAGAAGCGCGGCCATCATGCGTCCGCGCGGAACGAGGCGTGCAGCACCCGCTCCTCCGTCATCTCGCGGCGCGGCAGGTCGGCGACGATGGCGCCCTCGCGGAACACGTAGACGTGGTCGCAGTTTCTGAGCTCGTCCATCTCGGTCGTGTACCACAGGAAGGTCCGGCCCTTGCCGGCCTCCTCCCGGATCATCGCGTAGACCTCCTGCTTGGTGCCGACGTCGACGCCGCGCATCGGGTCGTCCATGGCGATGATCCGGGCCTTCGACCCGAGCGCACGGGCGAAGAGCGCCTTCTGCTGGTTGCCGCCCGAGAGCGACAGGATCGGCTCGGCCACGTCGGGCGTGCGGATACCGATGCGGTCGCGCCAGCTGTCGGCGAACGCGTAGGCGCGCCGGTGGTCCAGAAGCGGCCCGGTGCGGAACTGCCGCAAGGAGCCGACGGCGATGTTCTCGGCGATCGACCAGAGCGGAAAGAGGCCGTCGGTCTGCCGGTCCCCCGCGACCAGCGCGACCTCGCCGTCGACCCGGGTGCCGGGGGCATGGTCGAAAATCTTCACCAGCAGCTCGGTCTGCCCCTGGCCGCTCAGCCCGGCGAGGCCGACGACCTCGCCGCGGTGGGCGGCAAGCGCCACCCCGTCGGGCTGTCGCGCCGGCCGCGCCTCGACGACGACGGGCGCGGTGGCGCGCTTGGCGGTGGCCGCCTCGCTTACCGGCGGCACGCCCTCGGCGACGCTGCCCATGGCCGCGACCAGCGAGGCCCGGGTGAACGCCGCGGCGGCGTCGAGCGCGACCACCTTGCCGTCGCGCATCACGGCGATGCGGTCGGCCGTGTCGAGGATTTCCTTCAAGAGGTGGGAGATCAGGACGCAGGTGCCGCCCGCCACCACGTAGCGGCGCACATGGGCGAGAAGCTTGCCCGCGGCGACCGCGTCGAGCGACGAGGTCGGCTCGTCGAGGATCACCACGTCGGCGGCACGGTCGGTCACCGCGAAGGCGCGGGCGATCTCGACCATCTGCCGCTCGGCGATCGGCAGATCGCCGACGACGTCGTCGGTGGAGATCCCGTGACCCGGGAACACCTCGTCGAGCAACCCGCCAATCAGGCGGCGCGCGGCACGTCGCCAGCCGATCCCCGAGATGGCCGGATGCGAGACGCGGGCGTTCTCCGCCACGGTGAGGTTGGGGCAGAGCGAGAGCTCCTGGAACACGCAGCGGACGCCGTGCGACATGGCGTTCAGCGCCGAGTACCGGCCGGTCAGATCCGACCCGCCGATGACGATGCTGCCCCCGTCGGGCACCAGGATGCCCGACAGGATGTTCATCAGCGTCGATTTCCCGGCGCCGTTGTGGCCGACGAGGCCCAGGCACTCTCCCCGGTTCAGGTCGAGCGAAACCCCCGAAAGGGCGCGGACGGCGCCGAAGCTCTTGTCGACGCCGTCCAGCCTGACGATCGGCAATGGCTCCGCCGTCATCGCAGGGTCATCGGTCTGATGCGCCGGGAACCAGCGCTACATCTTGGTCTCGGCCACCACCTTCTGGGCGTCCTCGAGCGAGTACTCGACGTTGGCCACGCCGCCCGCTTCGGTGTTGGCGAGATTCTCCTCGAGGTTGTCCTGGTCGATGCGCAGGAACGGCACGGTCAGATCCTTGGGCACCTCGGCCCCGTCGAGGATCTGCTGCGCCACCCAGAAGGCGAGCGTCGAGACGCCGGGCGCGATCGAGACCGACATCGTCTCGTAGCCGTTGGCGTCCTTCTGTTCCTTCCACCAGGTCAGCTCGTCGTGGCGGTTGCCCATGATGATCACCGGCATCTCCCGCCCGGCGGCCTTGATCGCCTCGGCCGCGCCGTAGCCGTCGCCGCCCTGGGTCACCACGCCGACGATGTCGGGCAGGCTCGGCAGGATGCCCGCGACCGCCTTCTGCGCCACGTCCTGCGCCCAGTCGCCATGCACCGAGCCGACGATCTCGAACTTCCCGGTTTCGGCCACGCCCTCGTGGATGCCGGCGCTGATCTCGTCGTCGACGAACACCCCCGCCAGGCCGCGGATCTCGAGGAGATTGCCGCCGTCGGGCAGCCGGTCGGCGAGGTAGAGCACCTCGTCCTTGCCCATCTGCTTGAAGTCGACCGCGATGCGCCAGGCGCAGGGTTCGGTCACCACGCCGTCGAAGCTGACCATGATGATGCCGGCGTCGCAGGCTTCCTTCACGGCGCCGTTCAGCCCCTCGGGCGAGGCCGCGTTGAGCACAATCGCATCGTAGCCCTGCAGGATCAGGTTCTGAATCTGCGCGGCCTGCTCGGTGACCTGGTTCTCGGCGGTCGTGAAGGCGTCCGCCGCAGCGACGACGCCATCCGCCACCGCCTGGCCGGTCACCTTTTCCCAGCTCCGAAGCATCGCCTGACGCCAGGAATTGCCGGCATAGTTGTTCGACAACGCGATCCGCTTGTCCGAAGTGTCGGCCAGCACTTGTTGCCCCGCCGAGACCGAAAACATGACCACCGTTCCCAACAATACCGCATTGCCAAACTCTCGCATTTTGGGTCCTCCCCCATTTGTTACGCCCGCCGCCGGTCCTGAATTGCCTTCACGAGCGGGGCTTCTTCGCCGATGGAGTGTACTACGCCTTCCACCATCCTGCATGAACAAACTCTTCACCGCGGCAGGCGCACCACTCGCCGCAAAGACCTACTTTCGCACCGAAAACGTTACATTGATCCGCGTCAACCTTGGCTCCCTCCACGCCGGACTCCGACCTCAGTACAGACAGAAATGCGACAACCGGGGTCAGACCGCAAAAGATCTCGACGAAAGTGGAGCGACGTCTTTGGCCGAGCTGGCAGCGCCACATCCTCGAATCCAATACGCACGGGCAGCGCCACACCTGCGGTCTGATCGTCCGAAGCGCGGCGTTCACAAGTCGCGTGCTGCCCGAGAACTGGACCGATCCGAGCTGGAATTTTCCACTTATGACCCCGTGTGCGGGACGAGGAGGATTCCATGAAGAGGTCGAAGTTCAAGGAGGCACAAATCGCGTTTGCGCTGAAGCAGGTTGAGGAAGGCACGTCGGTGGCCGAGGTGTGCCGCAAGGCTGGGATTGCCGAAGCGACCTTCTACAACTGGCGCAAGAAGTACGGCGGGTTGAT
>JBFKAV010000038.1:0-23326 GCA_041621405.1 Paracoccaceae bacterium | reverse complement strand
GCCGTCGGGGTCGCGGCAACTGCAGCGGTATTGAACTGGCAGATGTTGCGCGTCGTTTCCCAGGAACTGGTGTCCGGCTAGTGCGACTCAGACGCTGCCATCAGCAGGCAGGGCCTATTGCAGCACCTGCCGGATGATTCGGGTCCGCAGTCGAATGCGCCGAGTTTCCGCGCCTCGGCGCAGCGCCGAGCCTTGCCGGTGAACGTCCGCCGTGGGCCGATCACTCCCCGTTCACGCGAGAGAGGTGCCGAACTGACGGCCGTAATCGTTGGCTGTCAGCCCCAATGCCTCGGCCAGCGCCTCAGAACGCAGCCTTTCTGGGTCGAGGGTCGCCCATCAGGAAGCGGGGTGGAGGCGCGAAACGCAACTACCAAGCTCCGGCGAAGGTTGCCGCCGGTGATCTCTTTGGCCTCTATCACAAGAGAACGGCGAGCCGCCGCTTCCCGGCAAGTCTTCGACATCTCACGCCGAAGGCGCTGGCACAGCGCGGGCGTCAGGGCTCTTGGTGGCTTGGCGCTCGTCAAACCCCGCAGGGCCGGCTGCTTTCAACGGAGGCTCGTTCAGGGACGCACCCTGACTTATCAGCCCCGGCCCCCGGAACTCGCTGAATCTCATGGGCGTAAGGCGGATCAGTCGATTTGGTTCCACGCCCTCCTGAAACACGATGGCATCCCTTTTTCCGCGCCCGAAGTGGAAATGCTTGAGGCTCACCGTCGTGGGAAAGGAGCTGAACGATCGACCTCTGCTCGGTCTAAGTGGTTGCGGGGGTAGGATTTGAACCTACGACCTTCAGGTTATGAGCCTGACGAGCTACCGGACTGCTCCACCCCGCGCCAACACCGGTCACCTAAGAGAAACTTCCAGAGGACGCAAGGGGCAGGTGCAAGGTTTTTCCCGTCGCGCAATGGCGGCCGGCCGATCCTCCCGATGCGGCTTCCGCACCCTGGCCGGGGCTCGAGCCGCCTGGGCCGGCGGCGCTACCGGCCGCGCAGGAGCGAGATCCAGATGCCCCCCAGCACCACCGCGCCGGCCATCAGCATCCGTGCGGTCGGCGCCTCGGCGAGCAGCACCGCGCCCGCGGCGATCGCGATCACCGGCACGGTGAGCTGCGCCACCGCCGCTTGGCTCGCCTGAAGCCGCGGCAGCACCGCGTACCAGAGCGCGTAGCCGAGCCCAGAGGTCACCGCCCCGGACAGCACTGCCGCCGCGATTCCGGTGGGCGTGGCCCCCGCGAGGTCGCCCGCCAGCGCCAGCGCTGCCAGCCCCGGCAGGAGCGCCACCACGAAGTTCGCCGCCGTCTCTGCCAGCGGGTCCTTCGCACGTCGCCCGACAAGCGAGTAGACGCCCCAGCCGAAGGCCGCTGCCGCCATCAGCGCCGCCCCTGCCGGGTCCGGCGCTCCCGCCCCCCCGGGCCACAGCAGCCAGACGAGCCCGCCGAAGGCCAGCGCCGCCCCGGCCCAGCGTCGCGCCGGGACCCTCTCGCCCGCCAGCACCGCGCCGGCAAACATCGTAATCTGAACGCCGCCGAACAGGATCAGCGCGCCGAGGCCGGCGTCGAGCCAGAGATAGGCGAAGGAAAATCCCAGCATGTAGAGCGCGAGCGCCGCCGCCGCGACGGCCCGACCCGGCGCCAGCACCGGCACCCGCCCGCCGCCGAGGCGCGCCAGCGCGACCAGCACCGCCGCGCCCGCGCCGAGCCTGACCGCGGCGAAGGCGGCCGGGCCGATATCGCCCTCGGCGAGGGCCAGGCGGTTCAGCACCGAGTTCGCCGCGAAGGCGACCATGACCAGCGCAGTGAGGAGGACGAGCCGCATCAGGTCCTCGCCAAGGCCACGGAATGGACCAGTTCCGCCTTGGCGACCGGCGGCTTCGCCCCACGGAACAGAAGACCCGTAACCTCCAAAGGATCGGGCGAGGCGAGCCTTCGTACGACGGCAACCGAGAAGCCGGAGCGTTCGTCGTTGACTGAGTTGCCGTCAGCGACGCCGGCATTCCATCCGCCCGCGCGCACCGCGGCAACGGCCTCGAGCACGCGCGCCGAGCGAATTTCCGACCGCGGCCGCTCCGGCGCCGCCGCCACCGGCGCGCGCAATAGCCACCCGTTGGGTCTCAAGATCCTCGCCAGCATCTTCTGCCCGACGATCGAGCCGGGAGACTCCGCGACCGGCTCGACGAGGGCCGCTCCCGACGCCCGGACCCGCTCCACCTGCCGCGCCTCGTTTGGCCCGCTGAAGGTGGCGCCGAAAGGCGCGGTGATCGAGTCTTCGTCCCCCAGGCAGGCGGCGCTTAGGTGCATACCCCAACTTCGCGCCCCGCGCACCGGAAGGAAAGCCTTGTCATGCGATGCGACCTAGCCCTTGAAGCGATGCTCCCGGTGCCAGCGAAGATAAGCTGGGTGCGGCCGGTCCTGCGGACGGTCGGGCAGAATTAGGTGCCCCTCCGACCGGATCAGACGCCGCGCGGTCTCGTCGGGGATGCTGCGCCGCGAGATCAGAATTGCGCCGTCGTCGCCCACCGAAATCAGTCCGCGATCGAACATCCAGTGCAGAGTGCCGGAGAGCGCGAGGCCGTTGGTCACAGCGTCGGGGCCGCGCTCCTCCACCGGCACGATATGCGCGGCCTCTACCTCGGGCCGCCCGCCGCCGTTGCGGATTTCGAGCCCGGAGATAGCGCAACGACCGCCGCAGGCGCGCCGCACTTGCCTGGCGAAGGCCCGGTCGCGCAGCGCGCGCGAGGTCAAAATAGCCGGACGGTCCTGCCCGAGGAGCGGAACAAAATCGGCACTATCCTCGGCAACCTCGAAGGTGCCGCGTGTCAGCGGGTCCTGGCCAGCCAGAGGCTGCATCCCGTGGGCGACGATCGCTGCGAAGTCCGCGTCCGAGATCAGCCTCACCGCAGAGGCATTGCTGCCGCCGCTGTCGGGCAAGCCTGTTTCCCAGGGCATTCCGTCTGGCCTCAGGCGCGGCACAAGGACCTCGAAGCCGAGCAGCGTGCCTCGGTCGAGCATCGCATAGCTCATCTCTGGGTCTGCAGGGTCCGCGATGATCTGTTCAACCTGCTGGACGGCGTAGTAACCCCACACCTCGCCCTTGCGGCCAGAATAGAAGATCACCCAATCGCCCACTGTCTGCACGACGCGCCCAAGGTAGGGCCTGTTCGGGAAGTGATACCGCTCGCCCGGCGCATCGTCGTAATGCGAATGAGACGACTGGATGAACACTGCCTTGGCCATGGGCGAAAGGCTATGCGCGACGGCGGCGCCTGCACCAGAGTCCGCGCGCCTCGTTCCCTGCGGTGCAACGAGAAAGGGGGCCCGAAGGCCCCCGTCCCCGTTGCAGTCCCGGCTGGGATCACATCATGTCCATGCCGCCCATGCCGCCCGGCATGCCGCCGCCGGCCATCGCCTTCTCGTCCTTCGGCTTCTCGGCCACCATCGCTTCGGTGGTGATCAGGAGCGAAGCGACCGAAGCGGCGTCCTCGAGCGCGGTGCGAACGACCTTTGCCGGGTCGATCACGCCGAACTTGAACATGTCGCCGTATTCCTCGGTCTGGGCGTTGAAGCCGAACTTCACGTCCTTCGATTCACGCACCTTGCCGGCCACCACCGAGCCGTCCACGCCCGCGTTCTGGGCAATCTGGCGCAGCGGCGATTCGAGCGCCTTGCGAACGATGGTGATTCCGGCGTTCTGGTCCGAGTTGGCACCCTTCAGGCCTTCGAGCTGCTTGGCGCCCTGCACGAGCGCAACGCCGCCGCCCACGACGATGCCTTCTTGGACCGCGGCGCGGGTCGCGTTCAGCGCGTCGTCGACGCGGTCCTTGCGCTCCTTCACCTCGACCTCGGTCATGCCGCCAACGCGGATCACTGCCACGCCGCCGGCGAGCTTGGCGACCCGCTCCTGCAGCTTTTCGCGGTCGTAGTCCGAGGTGGTCTCCTCGATCTGCGCCCGGATCTGCGCCACGCGGGCCTCGATCTCCTTCTTGTCGCCGGCGCCGTCGATGATCGTGGTGTCGTCCTTCTTGATCAGCACCTTTTTGGCCTGGCCCAGCATGTCGAGCCCGACGTTCTCGAGCTTCATGCCGAGGTCTTCCGAGATCACCTGGCCGCCGGTGAGGATCGCGAGGTCCTGCAGCATCGCCTTGCGGCGGTCGCCGAAGCCCGGCGCCTTGACCGCGGCGATCTTGAGCCCGCCGCGCAGCTTGTTGACGACGAGCGTGGCAAGCGCCTCGCCCTCGACGTCTTCGGCCACGATCAGGAGCGGCTTCTGGCTCTGGATCACCGACTCGAGCAGCGGCACCATCGGCTGCAGCGACGAGAGCTTCTTCTCGTGCAGCAGGATGTAGACGTCCTCGAGCTCGGCGGTCATCTTGTCGGCGTTGGTCACGAAGTAGGGCGAGAGGTAGCCGCGGTCGAACTGCATGCCCTCGACGACTTCAACCTCGGTCTCGAGGCCCTTGTTCTCCTCGACGGTGATCACGCCCTCATTGCCGACCTTCTGCATCGCGTCGGCAATCATCCGGCCGATCTGCGCCTCGCCGTTGGCCGAGATGGTGCCGACCTGGGCGACCTCGTCGCTGTCCTTCACCTTGCGCGACGATTTCTTGATGTGAGCGATCACCTGCTGCACCGCAAGATCGATGCCGCGCTTGAGGTCCATCGGGTTCATGCCGGCGGCGACCGACTTCAGCCCCTCGCGCACGATCGACTGGGCCAGAAGGGTGGCGGTGGTGGTGCCGTCGCCCGCCTCGTCGGCGGTGCGCTGGGCCACTTCCTTCACCATCTGGGCGCCCATGTTCTCGAACCTGTCCTCAAGCTCGATTTCCTTGGCGACGGTGACGCCGTCCTTGGTGATGCGCGGGGCGCCGAAGCTCTTTTCGAGCACCACGTTGCGGCCCTTTGGGCCGAGCGTGACGCGCACCGCGTCGGCGAGGATGTTGACACCCTTGAGCATGCGGTTGCGGGCATCGGTATCGAATTTGACGTCCTTAGCAGCCATCTCGGTTGCTCCTTGCTAGCTTGGATTGAGGGTTTCGACGGCTCAGGCGATGATACCGAGGATGTCGCTTTCCTTCATGATGATCAGTTCCTGACCGTCGAGGGTCACCTCGGTGCCTGACCATTTGCCGAAGAGGACGCGGTCGCCTTTCTTCACCGACATCGGGATCAGCTCGCCCGAATCCTTGCGCGCGCCTTCGCCCGCGGCGACGATCTCGCCTTCGGCCGGCTTCTCTTTCGCGGTATCGGGGATGATCAGACCGCCCTTGGTCTTCTCGTCGGACTCGACGCGCTTGACCAGCACGCGGTCATGCAGCGGTTTGAATGCCATTTCGGAACACTCCTTAGTTCTCGGTTCGGGGTGTTAGCACTCACCTAGTTGGAGTGCCAATGGCGCCCAGATAGGCGCAGCGGGCAGCGCTGTCAACGGGGGAATCGGCGGCAAGTTGCGCGCATATTGACGCGGCTCAAGGCCGCCGGAGCGCGGTCCTGCCATGACGCTCACCGTCAACCAAGGCAGAGGCGGGAACGATGGATCGCAAAGACGGCACCGAGTCCAAACGGCACCGGGACTCGGTCTCAGTGGTGCGGCCGTTCGCCCGAATCAGGATGGTCGCCTTACTGGTGCTTCTGACCCTCGCGCTCCTCATACTCCTCGCCCGCTGGCTCCTCGGCTAGCGCCCGCGTGACAACCCACCACCCCTCCGCTACAAGGCGCCCGATTTCGAACGCCAGGAACCTGCCCCATGACCACCCTCGTCTTCGGCCACAAGTCCCCCGACACTGATTCCACCGGCTCGCCGCTGATCTGGGCCTGGTATCTCACCCACGTGAAGGGCAGCCCCGCCGAAGCCCGGCTCCTCGGCGAGCCCAACACCGAGGCCGCCTTCGTGCTGGAGCGCTGGGGCGCCGATAAGCCTGCGATCATCGCCGACGTCACGCCCGAGGACGAGGTCGTCGTCGTCGACACCAACAACCTGGCCGAGCTGCCGCCCTCGATCAACGAGGCCAAGGTCGTCGGCATCATCGACCACCACCTGCTGCAGGGCGGCCTGAAGACCAAGACGCCGATCGAGATCACGGTGCGGCCGGTCGCCTGCACCGCCACCATCATGCACGACCTGATGGGCGACGACGCCGAGCGGATGCCCGACCAGATCAAGGGCCTGATGCTTTCCTGCATCCTGTCGGACACGCTCGAGTTCCGCTCGCCCACCACCACGCCGGCGGACCGCGACCTCGCCACGAGGCTCGCCGCCGATCTCGGCATCGACATCCCCGCCTACGCCGCCGAGCTGTTCGCCGCGAAGTCCGACGTCTCGCACTTCTCCGACGCCGAGCTCCTGCGCATGGATTCGAAGGAATACGAGGTCGGCGGCAAGGGCTTGCGCGTCTCGGTTCTCGAGACCACCTCGCCCGGCACCGTTCTGGCACGGAAGGACAGCCTGATGCAGGCGATGGCCGACGTCGCGAAGGAGGACGGCGCCGACCAGGTGCTGCTCTTCGTCGTCGACATCCTGAAGGAAGAGGCGACGCTCCTGATTCCTAACGACCTGGTCAAGACCGTGGCCGAGAAGAGCTTCGGCGCGAAGGTCTCCGGCGACACGGTGGTCCTCCCCGGCATCGTCAGCCGGAAGAAGCAGATCATCCCGAACCTTAAGCTCTGATCCGGCGCGCCGCCCCGGGGCGCCCTTCCTGCGGAGAGCGCATGACCGAGATCGTCCAATCCCTCGCCGAAATCGCCCCGCGCTACGACGCGGTGTTCTGCGATCTCTGGGGCTGCCTGCACAACGGCCACGTGGCCTACCCTGCCGCGGTGGCCGCGCTTCGCGCGTTCCGCGCCGGCGGCGGCCTGGTGGTGCTTCTGACCAACGCGCCCCGCCCCTGGCGCGAGGTGGCCAAGCAGATCGCCGGCATGGAGGTGCCCGAGGATTGCTGGGACCTGATTGCCACCTCCGGCGACAGCGCGCGGCTGGCGCTCTACCAGGGCGCCGTGGGCCGCAAGGTCTACTTCATCGGCAAGCCCTACGACCTCAGCTTCTTCGAGCCGCTGCACATCATCGACAACCCGGTCGAGATCACCCGCGTGCCGCTGAACGAGGCCGAGGGCATCGTCTGCTGCGGCCCGCTCGACCCGCAGGCCGACCCCGCCGTCTACCGCCCCGACTTCCTCTTGGCCAAGCAGATGGGTCTGAAGCTCCTCTGCGCCAATCCCGACGTGGTGGTGGACCGCGGCGAGGTCCGCGAATGGTGCGCCGGCGCCTTGGCCAAGCTCTACGAAGAGATGGGGGGCGAAAGCCTCTATTTCGGGAAACCCCACGCCCCAGTCTACGATCTCGCCCGTCGCCGGCTGGCGAAGATCCGGCCGGTGGACGACGCCCGCATCCTCTGCATCGGCGACGGCATCCATACCGACATCCAGGGCGGCATTTCTGAGGAGCTCGACACGCTCTTCATCACCGGCGGCCTGCAGGCTGCCGATTTCGGCCCCGACGTGGAGAACCCCGATCCGCAAAAGCTCCGCGCCTCCCTCGAAGCCGAACGCCTCTCCCCCACTTTCGCCATCGGCCGGCTGCGCTGAGGCCGCGTCCAAGCGGCGCAACCACCAAGCAACAAAGTTGCGCTTTTCTGGCCGTTCGGGTATTTTCGTTGCGCAACGATCTTGCGCGGGCGCCGCCGGTCGGTTACGCTGCGCTGCAGAAACCCCGGAGCTGCGCGATGCTGGACGCCCCGAGACCGATGACCGACAACCTTCGCCGCGGCACGATCTGCATCGAGGACCTCGAGATCGGCATGACCCGCCACTTGGTCAAGGAGGTCACCGACCGCGACATTCAGCTCTTCGCCGAGGTCTCGACCGACCGCAACCCGGTCCACCTCGACGATGCCTATGCCCGCGACACGATCTTCGCGGGCCGCATCGCCCACGGCATGCTCACCGCCGGACTGATCTCGGCGGTGATCGGCGAGCAGCTGCCAGGACACGGCACCGTCTATCTCGGCCAGTCGCTGAAGTTCCTCGCCCCGGTGCGGCCGGGCGACGTGGTCCGGGCCGAAGTCAAGGTCACTGCCATCGACCATTCCCGGCGCCGGGTCACCCTTGAAACCCATTGCGCCGTGGGCGATACGGTCGTGCTCAAGGGCGAGGCGCTTGTGCTGGCGCCGAGCCGCAAGTTCGACTGACACTGGCGGGCGCCCCCGCCGCCCGGGGGACGATGCGGATACACCGAAGCTGGAACGGCCTCCCGCCCGACGCCCGCGGCGCCTCGGTGGCGATGGGCAATTTCGACGGCGTGCATCGCGGCCACCGCGCGGTGATCGACATCGCCCAAGCCGAGGCCGGCCGCATCGGCGCGCCCTTGGGCGTCATAACCTTCGAGCCCCACCCGCGGCAGTTCTTCGCCCCCGACGCGCCGCCGTTCCGGCTGATGAATGCCGAGACCCGCGCAAACCGGCTGGGACGGCTCGGCATCGCCGAGCTCTACGAGCTGCCCTTCGGCGCCCGCCTTGCCGCGATGAACCCCGAGACCTTCGCCCGCGAGGTGCTGGCCGAGGGGCTCGGCTTGGCCCACGTGGTGGTCGGCGCCGACTTCCGCTTCGGCAAAGGCCGGGCTGGCTCGGCCGAGGACCTCCGCCGCCTGGGCGGCAAGCTCAGCTTCGGCGTAACCGTGGCCGAGCTCCTGAACGAGGGCGGCACCGAGGTCTCCTCCACCGCGATCCGCACCGCGATCTCCGAGGGCCGCCCAGGGGACGCCGCCCGGATGCTCGGCCACTCCTACCGGATCGACGGCGCGGTCGGCGGCGGCGAAAGGCGCGGCCGGCAGATCGGCTATCCCACGGCGAACATGTCGATCGAGGGCCTGCACCCGCCGAAGTTCGGCATCTATGCGGTAACTGTCGAGGTGCTGACCGGCCCGCACCGCGGCAGCTACCTCGGCGCCGCCTCCGTCGGCGTCCGCCCGATGTTCGGCGAGAACCGCCCCAACCTCGAGACATACCTGTTCGACTTCTCGGGCGATCTCTACGGCGCGCACCTGTCGGTGGCACTGATCGAGTACCTGCGCCCCGAGGCGAAGTTCGACAGCATCGAGGCCCTCGTCGCCCAGATGGACGCCGACTGCGCCCGCGCCCGCGAGATCCTCGCCGCCTTGTGACGGCGCTCAAACCGCGGAAGAGCCGCCGCCGCCGTCGAGGCGGAAGCCGAAGGGCAGGTTGATCCCGACCAGCCCGGCTCCGGTCATGCCCGCCGCGGCCCCGAAGCTCACCTCGCGGCGCTGGAACGGCAGCGGGGCGAGCCCGGCGACCAGACGCTCGTGCCGCGCCTCGGCCAGGACCGGGTACCAGATCAGCACCGTGGCCTCGGGCCAGCGGGCGAGGAGCTTCCGGGCGAAGACCGGCACCGCCTCGTATTCCGCCTTCAGCTCGTAGGAGGGGTCGACCAGCACCACGCCCTTGCGCGGCACCGGCGGCGAAAGCGCCAGCGCGCCCTCGTAGCCGTCGCGCCGGTGGATTGCCACGCCGGGCCCCTTGAGCGCGCGCCGCAGCGCCGCGTGCTCGGCGGGGTGGAGCTCCATCAGCACGAGCCGGTCGTCCTCGCGCAAGAGCTCGCGCGCAATCAGCGGCGAGCCGGGATAGGCGTCCGCGCCATGCCGCGCGCGGACGCGCGCCAGCGCCTCGGCGAATGGCCCCGGCCCGAGTTCGGCCTTCCCGATCCCCTCGGCTGCCTCGCCGGTCTTCCGCGCCTCGGGCGAGGCGAGGTCGTAGAGCCCGCGCCCGGCATGGGTCTCCATGTAGGTGATCGGCCGCGGCTTCCGGGTGAGCGCCGCGAGAAGCCGCGCCAGCGCGTCGTGCTTCGTCAAGTCGGCGCGGTTCCCGGCATGGTAGGCGTGCTGGTAGGAAAGCATGGCCCCGCTTACGCCCGGGCTCCGGCCCGCTCAAGCAAATCCGGTTGACAGCGCAGGCCAATCCCTTAGAAGGCGCCGGTCGCCTCCTTCCGGGGGCGGCGCATCATTGGTGTTGGCGGCTCCCGCAAGGGAATGCCTGTCGCCGGGGAAACCCGGAAAGGACAACGCCCTTCAAAATGTGAAGGAGATCAGACGGTGACCAAACGCACCTCTGCCAAGTACAAGCTCGACCGCCGGATGGGCGAGAACATCTGGGGCCGCCCGAAATCCCCGGTCAACCGGCGCGAATACGGCCCCGGCCAGCACGGCCAGCGCCGCAAAGGAAAGCTTTCCGACTTCGGCACCCAGCTCCGCGCCAAGCAGAAGCTGAAGGGCCACTACGGCGACCTGACCGAGAAGCAGTTCAAGCGGATCTACGTCGAGGCCGCCCGGGTCAAGGGCGACACCGGCGAGAACCTCATCGGGCTGCTGGAGCGCCGGCTCGACGCGGTTGTCTACCGCGCCAAGTTCGTGCCCACAGTCTTCGCCGCGCGGCAGTTCGTGAACCACGGCCACGTCACGGTCAACGGCCGGCGGGTCAACATTCCCTCCTACCGGGTGAAGGAGGGCGACGTGATCGAGGTGCGCCAGAAGTCGAAGCAGCTCGCCATCGTGCTCGAGGCCGCGGGCCTCGGCGAGCGCGACGTGCCCGACTACATCGAGGCCGACCACTCGAAGATGACGGCCACCTTCGTGCGCACCCCGAAGCTCGGCGACGTGCCCTACGCGGTGATGATGGAGCCGCACCTCGTGGTCGAGTACTACGCCAAGAACGGCTGATCCTGCGGATCACAGGGAATTGGGGGCCGTCTCGGGAGACCGGGGCGGCCCTTGCCGTTCTGGGGGTGTGCTTTGCGGCGGCGCAACTGGAAGACAGGCTGCCGCCGCGCCTTGCGATTGCGATCCAGCATGTCGCGCCGAGACACGGACCGGTTCTGACGCCTTCCATGCTCGGACGCACCGGAGGCTCACGCCTTGCTGCTGCCACTGGCTCCTCCGTCGGCAAGGAATGCCGGCATCCGACCGGGTTGGCGACTTCGAAGGGTGTAACGACGGGCAAATGGTGTAGTCTTCGCCTTGAGCTGACCTTGCCGATCCGCCTATCCAAAGAGCAATCAATTTCAGCCAACCAAGGGAGGAAGAAATGAAGCGTACAACCTCATCCGTCGCGATTGCAGCGGTGCTAGTCTCGGCCAACGCGGCGATTGCGCAGACGGAAATCGAGTTCTGGCACGCGTTCACCGGCCGACTGGGCGAGCTGGTCGCCGAGCAGGTCGAGACGTTCAACAACTCCCAGAGCGACTACGTCGTCGTCGCAAGCCACAAGGGCAACTACTCCGAGACGCTGAACGCCGGGATTGCCGCGTTCCGGGCCGGCGAACAGCCCGACATCCTGATGGTGTTCGAGGTCGGCACCGCGACGATGATGGCGGCCGAAGGGGCCGTGAAGCCGGTCTACGAGGTGATGGCTGAAGGTGATGCCGATTTTGATTCCGATGCCTACATCGGGTCGGTGAAGGGCTACTACACGACCAACGACGGTCAAATGCTGTCCTTGCCGTTCAACTCCTCGACGCCGGTCCTGTGGGTCAATCGCGACAAGCTCCAGGAGGCCGGAGTCGACCCCGACACAGACCTTTCCACCTGGCAGAATGTCGGTGCCGTGCTCGATCAGCTGAAGGCGGCCGGCGTGGAATGCCCGATGACCACTGCCTGGCAAAGCTGGATTCACCTTGAGAACCTGTCCGCCTATCACAACGTGCCCTTCGCCACGAAGGACAACGGCTTTGGCGGCACGGACACCGAACTGGCATTCAATGGCCCCGTGCAGGTGCAGCATATCTCGGCGATGGGAGAATGGGCACGGGATGGCAAGTTCATCTATGCCGGCCGCCGCAACGAGGGCGGCGCGAACTTCCGTGCCGGTGAATGTGCACTCTTCACCGAATCGTCAGCCGGCTATGCCGGGATCAAGGCCGAGGCCGGGTTCGACTTCGAAGTCCGGCCGCTTCCCTACTGGGACGGGGTCGAAGGTGCGCCGCAGAACACGATCATCGGTGGCGCGTCGCTTTGGGTGATGGAAGGTCAAACGCCCGAGGAATACGAAGCCGTCGCCGCGTTCCTCTCCTTCCTGTCGTCCACAGACATCCAGGCCAAGTGGCACCAGGACACCGGGTATCTTCCGATCACCTCGGCGGCAGGGGACAAGACCCGGGAGATGGGCTTCTATGCCGAGAACCCTGGCACCGACGTCGCGGTGATCCAGATGACGGCGAACGAGCCCACGCCGAACTCGAAGGGTCTGCGCCTTGGCTCCTTCGACCAGATCCGCGGGATCATCGACGAGGAGCTGGAGGCCGTGTGGTCGGGCGACAAGTCGGCCGAGGACGCGCTGAACAGCGCGGTTGAGCGCGGCAACGCCCTGCTGCGCCGTTTCGAGCAGGCCAGCCAGTAAGGGAACAGCGGCGCCCCGGTTCGTCGGGGCGCCGCCATCGACAGATGGAAAAGCGCGTCACCTTCCGTGGCATCTGGCTGCCTGTCCTGCTGGTTCTGCCGCAGATCGCCATCACGGCGGTGTTCTTCTTCTATCCGGCAGGACAGGCGATCTGGCAGTCGCTGTTCATTCCCGACCCGTTCGGGCTTTCGATGCAGTTCGTGGGCCTTGGGAACTTCGAGTTCCTGCTGTCCGACCGGTTCTACCGCGCGTCCTTTCTGACCACGGCGATCTTCTCGATCCTGGTCACGGTCGTCTCGATGGCGGTGGCGCTCTACCTGGCGGTCCTGGCCGACCGGCTGATCAAGGGCTCCGCCACCTACAGCACCCTCTTGATCTGGCCCTATGCGGTGGCACCGGCGGTGGCCGGTGTGCTTTGGCTGTTCATGTTCAACACCCGCGTCGGCGTCGTGACCTGGTACCTCGGCCAGCTCGGCTATGACTGGAACCATGTCCTGAACGAGGAAGAGGCCATGGGCCTTGTCGTGGTCGCGTCCGCCTGGGGGCGGATCAGCTACAACTTCCTGTTCTTCCTCGCCGGCCTGCAGGCGATCCCCCGCTCGGTCATCGAGGCGGCCGCGATCGACGGCGCCCGGTTCTGGACCCGGTTCCGCACCATCGTGTTCCCGCTCCTGTCGCCGACGACCTTCTTCCTGCTCGTCGTCAACGTCGTCTACGCCTTCTTCGAGACCTTCGGCGTGATCCACACGATCACCTCGGGCGGCCCGCAGCAGGCGACGACGATCCTCGTCTACAAGGTCTATTCCGACGGCTTCGTCGGTCAGGATCTCGGATCATCCGCGGCGCAGTCGGTGATCCTGCTGATCGTCGTCTCGATCCTGACGATCATCCAGTTCAAGTACATCGAGCGGCGGGTGCACTACTGATGGCCGATCACGGAGGCATGGTCGAAACGCGCGGTGCCGGACGCTGGCTCACGCATCTGGGTCTGATCGTCGGCGTCGCCTTCATCTTCTTCCCGATCTGGCTCGCCTTCGTCGCCTCGACCGTGGAACAGCACGAGATCGTCCGCCCGCCGATGCCCCTCTTGCCGGGCGACAAGTTCTTCGAGAACTACGCCCGTGCCCTCACCTCGGGCGTCAACGCTCCTGTGGCGCAGATGCTCTTCAACTCGGCGGTCATGGCGCTCGGGATTTCGCTGGGAAAGATCGCGATTTCGCTCTTGTCGGCATTCGCCATCGTCTACTTCCGGTTCCCCGGCCGGCGCCTCTTCTTCTGGCTGATCTTCCTCACGCTCATGCTTCCCGTCGAGGTACGGATCGTGCCGACCTACGAGGTCGCCGCGCGATTTGGGATGCTGAACAGCTATCCCGGGCTGATCTTCCCCCTCGTGGCGTCGGCGACGGCAACCTTCCTGTTCCGCCAGTTCTTCATGACCGTGCCGGACGAGCTGGTCGAGGCGGCGCGGGTCGACGGGGCGCGGCCGATGCGGTTCTTCTTCGACATCCTCCTGCCGATGAGCCGGACCAACATCGCCGCGCTCTTCGTCATTCTCTTCATCTACGGCTGGAACCAGTATCTCTGGCCGCTTCTGATCACGACCGACCCGTCGATGAACACCATCGTGATGGGCATCAAGCAGATGTTCCCGTCTGGCGACGACACCGCGGACTGGCCGGTGATCATGGCGACGTCGCTGCTGGCGATGCTACCGCCGGTGCTGGTGGTGATCGGCATGCAGCGGCTCTTCATCCGCGGCCTGGTCGAGAGCGAGAAATAGCCCATGGCGACCGTTACCCTCCAGAGCCTCAGGAAGTCCTTCGGCAAGACCGAGGTCATCCACGGCGTCGACATCCACATCGAGGACGGCGAGTTCATAGTGATCGTCGGGCCCTCGGGTTGCGGCAAGTCCACGATCCTTCGGATGGTTGCCGGGCTGGAAACCGTGACCTCGGGCGAGGTCATGATCGACGGGCGGCGCGTGAACGACGTGGAGCCGATGGACCGGGACATCGCCATGGTGTTCCAGAACTATGCGCTCTACCCGCACATGTCGGTCTTCGACAACATGGCCTACGGCCTCAAGATCGCGAAGCTCCCGAAATCGGAGATCGCCCAGCGCGTCAAGAACGCGGCCGAGATCCTGCAGCTCGGTCCCTACCTCAGCAGGAAGCCGCGCGAGCTCTCCGGTGGCCAGCGACAGCGCGTGGCGATGGGGCGTGCCATCGTCCGCAAGCCGGCCGTCTTCCTGTTCGACGAGCCGCTGTCCAACCTCGATGCCAAGCTCCGGGTTCAGATGCGGCTTGAGATCAAGGAGCTGCAGCGCAATCTCGGGGTCACCTCGCTCTACGTCACCCATGATCAGGTCGAGGCGATGACGCTGGCCGACCGGATGGTCGTGATGAACGGTGGTGTCGCCGACCAGATCGGCAAGCCGCTCGACGTCTACGCCAGTCCCGCCACCGCGTTCGTCGCGGGGTTCATCGGGTCTCCGCCGACGAACTTCCTCGATGCCAAACGGCTTGGAAGGTCCCTGCCAACCGGAGCGAGCCTTGGCATACGTCCGGAGCACATCGTCCTCGTCGATGAGACCGCTGACCGGTTCGCAGGGAAGGTCGTCTATTCCGAAGCGCTTGGTGCCGAAACCCTCGTCCACCTGAAGACTCTGGACGGGCAATCCATTTCCGTTCGCCAGGACGGCGCGCTCCCCGTGCCGCCCGAAGGCCAGACCGTCGGACTGTCCTGGGACGAGAAGGACGAGATGACATTCTCCGAAGACGGTGCCCGAATTGCTGTCTAGGCGACAACGCGCCATCGGGGAACTCCCGGGTGCCGGGCATCGGAAAGGAGTGCCCGAACGGCTACGGTAGGCAATGGACGAAAGTTGGGCCGGCATTCTCGACCGTCCGCTTTTCTAATCGCAACCCAGCCTTCGCGCGGCTCCACGGCACCTACTTCCTGAACGACGGCCGCACCGAGTTCGGCGGCTGGATCGGGATTGCGCCCGGCGAACGGGACACCGACCAGATCAGCCCCCGCCCGGTCGATTTGTGGACGGTGGGGCTTTCGGCCGGGCACACCCTGCGGCGGGACGTCTCGCTCATCTGCGCGATCGACCTCTCGCAAAGCTCCATGCGCTCCGGCGGAGGCGATCCGCGCGGGGGCAGAGGTGGCGCTCGCCACGCCGATGCGCTAGGCCCCCCAGGGGAAGCAGGAGGGGCCAAGCGCATGACGACCTACCCGAACTATGGCCGCATCGACGGCCCCATCGTGATGATCGGTTTCGGCTCGATCGGGCGCGGCACGCTGCCCTTGATCGAGCGGCATTTCGACTACGACGCGAAGAAGGTGGTGGTGATCGAGCCGGAGCTCGCCGACCACACCTTCCTGACCCAGCGCGGCGTCCGCCACATCGAGGACCATGTCACCCGGGAGAACTACAAGGAGCTCCTGGGCTCGGTGTTCGAGAAGGGTAAGGGCTTCTGCGTCAACCTCTCGGTCGACACTTCCTCGCTCGACATCATGCGGTTCTGCCGCGAGATGGGCGTGCTCTACATCGACACGGTGGTGGAGCCCTGGGCCGGCTTCTACTTCGAGACCCCCGACAACGCGGCGCGCACCAACTACGCGCTGCGCCAGGCGGTGCGCGACGAGAAGGCGCGCCATTTCGGCGGCCCCACGGCGGTGAGCTGCTGCGGCGCCAATCCTGGCATGGTGAGCTGGTTCGTGAAGGAGGCGCTGCTGACGCTCGCCCGCGACACCGGGCGGAACGCGACGATGCCCGAAAGCCGCGAGGGCTGGGGCAAGCTGATGCAGTCGCTCGGCGTCAAGGGCGTGCACATCGCCGAGCGCGACACCCAGAAATCGGTGCGCCACAAGAAGCTCGGCACCTTCGTCAACACCTGGTCGGTCGAAGGCTTCGTGGCCGAGGGATTCCAGCCCGCAGAACTGGGCTGGGGCACGCACGAGACCTGGCTGCCGGAGGACGCGCACCGCCATGCCGCGGGCTGCCAGGCGGGGATCTGGATCGCCCGGCCCGGGGCGATCACCAAGGTCCATACCTGGTGCCCGACCCCGGGGCCGCAATACGGCTTCCTCGTCACCCACAACGAGGCGATCTCGATCGCCGACTACTACACCCTGGGCGACCCGGCGGCGCCGAACTACCGGCCGACCTGCCACTACGCCTATCATCCCTGCGACGACGCGGTGCTGAGCCTGCACGAGACCTTCGGCTCGGGGAAGATCCAGGAGACCCACCACATCCTCGACGAGAACGAGATCACCGAGGGGATCGACGAGCTCGGCGTGCTCCTTTACGGCCACGAGCGGAACGCGCTCTGGTACGGCTCGCGGCTCTCGATCGAGGAGACGCGCGACCTCGCGCCATTCCAGAACGCGACCGGACTGCAGGTGTCCTCCGCCGTGCTGGCAGGCATGGTCTGGGCGCTGGAGAACCCAGACGCCGGGATCGTCGAGACCGACGAGATGGACCACGTGCGGTGCCTCGAGGTGCAGCGGCCGTACCTCGGACCGGTGGAGGCGCATTACACCGACTGGACGCCCCTGAAGAACCGCTGGACCCAGTTCGCCGAGGACATCGACGAAACCGACCCCTGGCTCTTCCGCAACGTGCTGGCGAGCTGACGGCACCCCTGCACCGGCACACTGCACGGGGCCGCGGCACCGGTGCTATTGCGAAGCATTCTCATGTTGTGCTAGAAGCGGGCATCGCGACATCGGGTGGTGTGCAATGCCTTTTCCCTGGATCAGCCGGCGCGGCCTGCTCGGAACCGGGCTCCTTGCGGCCGGCACGGGGCTCGGCCCTGCCCGCCCGGCCGCCGCCCAGGGCGATGACACCTATCCCACCCACGCAAGCCACGACGGCCTCGGGGCGAACCTCACGGTGGGCGCGGTGGACCACGAGCGCAACGGCTTCGACCCGAGCGCGGTCCTGACCGACTGGGAGACCGGAACGCTCGAAACCGACGCAGAGGGACGGAGGGTCCGAAGCTTCCGCATCACCGCCGTCGATACCGAGATCGAGATCGCACCGGGGCTGTTCTTCCCGGCCTGGACCTACAACGGCCGGGTGCCGGGCCCGACGCTCAGGGCGCGCGAAGGTGACCGGCTCAGGATCGAGTTCACCAACAGCGGCAGCCATCCGCACACGATGCATTTCCACGGCATCCATTCGGCGCGGATGGACGGCGTTCCGGGCGCCGGCGAGGTCAATCCGGGCGACAGCTTCACCTACGAGTTCGAGGCGCGGCCCTTCGGCTGCCACCTCTACCACTGCCATTCCGTCCCACTGCGGCGGCACATCCACAAGGGCCTCTACGGCGCCTTCATCGTCGACCCCGACCCCGCCCGCCACCCCGAGGCGCGGGAGGCGGCCGAGGGCCGGCTCCTCGGCCATGCCGCGAACGCGCGCTGGCAGGAATTCGTGATGGTGATGAACGGCTTCGACACCAACTTCGACGAGGAGAACGAGGTCTACGCGGTCAACTCGATCGCCTTCGCCTACCACCAGCGCCCGATCCGCATCGAGCGGGCCCGGCCGGTGCGGATCTACCTCGTTAACGTCACCGAATTCGACCCGATCAACTCGTTCCACCTGCACGCCAACTTCTTCGACTACTACGACCACGGCACAACGCTGACGCCGACCTTCCGCACCATCGACACGGTGATGCAGTGCCAGGCCCAGCGCGGCATCCTTGAATTCTCCTTCGCCGGGCACGAACCCGGCCAGTACATGTTCCACGCCCACCAGACCGAGTTTGCCGAGCTGGGCTGGATGTCGCTCTTCGAGGTGGTGTGAGATGGCGCGGGCCTGGGCAGCGATCACACTCGCCGTCGTCGCCGCGATGGTGGCGGGGTTTCTCTGGCTGAAGCCGTTCGACGCGCTGACCGCCTCGGTCCCGGCCACCGAGGACGTGGCCTTCGAGCGGGTGACGACCCATGCCACGGGATTCCGTGCGGTGATCCGGGCCGACGGGTCGGAGCCGGTCGCGATCGCGCAGGTGCTGGTCGACGGCGCCTACCGGACCTTCACCCAGGAGCCGCCGGGCCCGGTGGAACGGCTCGGACGGGCGACGCTCGAGATCCCCTATCCCTGGACCGAGGGCGAGCCGCACACGCTGGCCGTGGTGACCTCAACCGGGCTCACCTTCGACCATGTCGTCGAAGTGGCGCTCGATTCGGCCGGGCTCGGCGGCGCGGGCATCCTGCACCTCATCGGGATCGGCCTCTTCGTCGGCTTCGTGCCGATCGCCGTGGGCTACGGGTTCCTGCCCATCCTGCGCCGCCAGGGCGCTGCCGGGCGCGATTTCGCGCTGGGCCTGACCTTCGGGCTCCTGGTCTTCCTCCTGATCGACACCACCGGCGAGGGCCTGGAGCTGGCCGGCGAGGCGAGCGGCGGGCTGCATGCCGAAATGGCGTTCTGGACGGTTTCGCTCCTGACCGCGGCGGCCCTGCTCCTCGTGGCGCGGCGCGGCGGCGCGGCGCCGGAGGGCGGGCGGCTGGCCTTCTTCATCGCTCTCGGCATCGGGCTCCACAACCTCGGCGAGGGCATCGCGATCGGCGCCTCGATCTCGGTCGGCGAGGTGGCGCTGGCGGGGTTCCTGGTCGTCGGCTTCTTCCTGCACAACCTCTCCGAGGCGATCGCCATCGCCGCGCCCTACCGCGGCGCGAAGGTCGGCGCGGCGGTGCTTGGCGGGCTGGCGCTTCTGGCCGGCGGGCCGGCGGCACTGGGCACGGTGTCCGGCGCCTTCGTCTTCACGCCGCTCGCCGCGGCCATCGCCTTCGCCATCGGCGCCGGCGCGATCCTTCAGGTCCTGGTCGAGGTCGGCGCGCTGATGCTGCAGCTGGCGCAGGGCCGCGAGGGCGCGCTGCAAGGCCCCGCCGCGCTCGGGTTCGGCGGCGGGCTGGCCCTGCTCTACGCCACATCGCTCATCGTTTCGCTCTGATCTGCGCCGGCTTCCGGCAAGGCTGGTCAGTCCCGCGGGGTGCCGCTAAAAGGGCGCCTCATGTTCAACGGCGGCGCGGCGATGACCCAAGCGATACGGCCTCAGCCCGGGATCCTCGATATCGCGCCCTACCAGGGCGGCGAGAGCCGCCTGGCCGGCCATGCCGAGGTGCTGAAGCTCTCTTCGAACGAAAGCCCCTACGGGCCTTCGCCGGCAACGCGTGACGCCTACCTCGCGGCGGCGGCCGAGCTGCACCGCTATCCCTCGACCGACCACGCGGGCCTGCGGGCGGCGATCGGCGAGGTGCACGGACTCGACCCCGACCGGATCGTCTGCGGCGTGGGCTCGGACGAGATCATCCATCTCCTTTGTCAGGCCTATGTCGGGCCGGGCGACGAGGTGATCCATACCGAGCACGGCTTCGCCATGTACCGGATCTCGGCGCTGGCGGCGGGCGCGCGGCCCGTCGAGGCGCCCGAACGCGGGCGCGTGGTGGATGTCGACGCGATCCTCGCTGCGGCAGGGCCTCGAACACGGCTGGTGTTCATCGCCAACCCAGCGAATCCGGCCGCCACGATGCTTGGCGCGGCCGAGATCGAGCGGCTGGCCGACGGCCTGCCCGCAACCGCGATCCTGGTTCTGGACGGCGCCTATGCCGAATTCGCCGAAGGCTACGACGGCGGCGCCGCGCTCCTGGGCCCGCGCGCCAACGTGGTGATGACGCGGACCTTCTCGAAGCTCTACGGGCTGGGCGGCCTGCGCGTCGGCTGGGGCTACGGCCCGCGCGAGGTGGTCGACGTCCTGAACCGAATCCGCGGGCCTTTCAACCTGTCCGGCCCGGCATTGGCGGCGGCCGAGGCGGCGATGCGCGACCGCGCCTTCGCCGCCGGCGTCGCGGCCGAGAACGCGCGGCTGCGGAGCTGGCTTGCCGGCCGGCTCGACGAGGCCGGGGTGCCCTCGGACCGGAGCCACGCGAACTTCATACTGGCGCGGTTTCGGGATGAGGCGGCGGCGTCGGCCTGCGACGCGCATCTTCGGGCCCGCGGGATCATCGTGCGCCGGGTCCAGGGCTACAAGTTCCCCGACTGCCTGCGCATCACCGTCGGCGACGAGGCCGGATGCGCCCGGGTGGCCGCGGCGGTCGCGGACTTCATGGGGGCAGAGGCATGAGCCAGCTTTACGAGCGGGTGGCGCTGATCGGTCTCGGCCTGATCGCGGGGTCGATGTCGCTGGCGATAAGAAAGCATGGGCTCGCCGGCGAGATCGTGGGCACGTCGAGGTCGGCCGAGACCCGGGCGGTGGCGCGCGAGATCGACCTCGTCGACCGCGTGCTGGACACGGCCGCCGATGCGGTCAAGGACGCTGACCTCGTGGTGCTGGCGGTGCCGGTCGGCGCGATGGGCGATGTGGCGCGCGAGATCGGGCCGCATCTCAAGGCCGGCGCCACGGTAAGCGACGTCGGCTCGGTCAAGCGGGCGGTAATCGAGGCGGTTGCCCCGCACCTGCCGGCGGGCGTGGATTTCGTTCCCGCCCACCCGCTCGCCGGCACCGAGCATTCCGGCCCGCGCTCGGGGTTTGCCGAACTTTTCGAGAACCGCTGGTGCCTGATGGTGCCGGCGAACGGCGCGGATCCGGGCGCGGTGGCGAAACTCCGCGCACTCTGGGAGGCGATGGGATCGCATGTGGACGAGATGGATGCCGAGCACCATGATCTCGTCCTGGCGGTGACCAGTCACACGCCGCACCTCATCGCCTACACGATGGTGGGGGTGGCGGACGACCTGAGGCGGGTGACCGACAGCGAGGTGATCAAGTATTCGGCCGCCGGCTTTCGCGACTTCACGCGGATCGCGGCCTCGGACCCGACGATGTGGCGCGACGTGTTTCTGACCAACAAGGATGCGACATTGGAGATCCTCGGCCGCTTCACCGAGGAGCTGTTCGCGTTGCAGCGGGCGATTCGCACCGGCAACGGCGAGCTCCTGCACGACTACTTCACCCATACCCGCGCGATCCGGCGCGGCATCATCGAGGCCGGGCAGGACACCGCGGCGCCCGATTTCGGGCGCGGGGCGGCGAAGCGATGACCGCTCGCGCGCTCCTGCTGGCGGCGCTCCTGGCCTGGGCCAGCGCCGCTTCGGCCGAGGCGCCGGAGACCTCGCCGCGGCCGCCGCCGCGCGATTCGGACGCGGTGGCGGCCACGGTCGACCGTCCGCAGCCGGCGCAACGCAACCTGAGCGATGGGCCGATCCTGGCGTCCGCGCCCTGGCAAGCCGCGGCGGTCGGGATCGGGGTCCGGGCGCAGGGCGAGGCGAAGCTGGCCGGACTGCCGGCGGCCCTCGAGCGCGATTCGCGGGCAGCCTCGGGGCGCGCCGCGCCCGGGGCCCGCGTGACGCGCGCGGCGACTGCTTCGGCGGCGCTGTCCGGAAAGTTCTCCGAGCGGGCCTCGACCTCGGGCGCGCTGGTCTCGCCCAGGCTCTTGCCTCGCCTCGTGAAGCCCGAGCCGGCGCGAATGGCCGGCGCGCAGCCGCCGCCGCCGCGCCCTGCCGCCCTCGTGCGCCGCCGCAACCCGGCGACCGATGTCGAGGTGGTGCAGCCTGCGAGCCGCCTGGCCGTCGTCCGTTCGCTGCGCCCGGCAGCCCGCCCGGAGCGATTTGTCCGGCGCGGACTGGTGCTGGCCGCTGCGGCGGCGATCCCGAGCCAGCCCGGCACCGGCGCGATCACCGGCCGCCGCAGCGCCGTCTGCGGCGACCGGCGGCTCCGGGGCGAGGCCCTGGCCCCGATCGCCGGGCGGCTGCAGGGCTGCGGCGTGGCCGAGCCGGTGCGCATCACCGAGGTGGCCGGGGTCCGCCTTTCGGCCCCGGCGACGATCGACTGCGTGACCGCCGGGGCGCTGGCCGACTGGGTCGAGGGCACGGTGAAGCCCACAGTGGGGCGGCTCGGCGGCGGCGTCGCGGGGCTCGAGGTCTTCGCGCACTACGCCTGTCGGCCGCGCAACAATCAGCGCGGGGCGCGGATCTCCGAGCATGGCCGCGGCCGGGCGATCGACATCGGCGCGATCGTGCTGGTCAACGGCGCCTCGATCCGGGTGCTCGACCATTGGCGCGACGAACAGCTGGGCGGGCTGCTGCGCGCCATGCACGGCGGCGCCTGCGGCAGGTTCGGCACCGTGCTCGGGCCCGGCGCCGACCGTTTCCACCAGAACCACTTCCACCTCGACACCGCGCGCTACCGGAGCGGCGCGTTCTGCCGCTAGGCCGGGCGCGGATCAGCGGATCGTCAGCTTCGGCGCAGGGCCAAGCGGGACCGGGCCGAGGGTCACGAAGCCGCGGCGGAAGCCGAGCGGCAGCTCCAGCGTGTTGGGGTTGCCCGCCACGGCGGCGAGAAGCTCGAGCCCGGATTCGAGGCTGCCGGCGACTTCTTCCGGGATCAGGCCCGCCTCGACGCCGATCGCCACCATCTCGCGCCAGTTCACCGCGCGGACCTGAATCTCGCCCGTGGGGATGCCCTCGGCATCCACAGTGAGCTCACCCGCCGCCTCGAGCTCGAGCTGGCCCCAGCTGGCCTTGAGCCGGCGCAGGTCGAGCGCCCTGGGCTGCGGCCGGCGGCGCTCGATCGCGTAGCGGTCCCAGGGCGCATCGAATCCCATGGTGGCGTCGACCGAGATGAGCTCGACCGTGCGCGGCAGCCGGCCGCCGGGGTCGACGAGCGCGAGGAGCGGCGCTGAGGGCTCGAGCCGGGCGACCTCGAAGACGAGGTCGAGGTGGTTCTCCCTGCCCTCAGTGCGGGCGGCGCCGAGCCGTGCCTCGGCTAGCCCCGCCTGCCAGCCCGCCGAGGAGGCGAGCCCCGCCTCGGCCAGCCCCGCCTCGCCGTGCGACAGCGTCAGCGCAGCGTCGGGCAGGAGCGCCAGCGCGGCCTCCATGCCCGAGGCGGTGATCTCGATCCGCTCGTCCGGCGTGGCGAT
>JBFKAV010000037.1:0-24934 GCA_041621405.1 Paracoccaceae bacterium | reverse complement strand
TGGATCGTGCAGCCGGCGCCCGAGGGCCTTGCCCAGGCCTACCTGCTCGCCGAGGCGTTCCTCGCGGGCGCCCCTTCGGCGATGGTGCTGGGCGACAACGTCTTCTTTGGCCACGGTCTGCCCGAACTCCTGGCCGAGGCCGATACGCGGAGCGAGGGCGGCACAGTCTTCGGCTACCGCGTGGCCGACCCCGAGCGCTATGGCGTGGTGGACATCGACGCCGACGGCCGGGTCCGCGCCATCGTCGAGAAACCCGAGCGCCCGCCCTCGCCCTTTGCCGTGACCGGGCTCTACTTCCTCGACGGCTCCGCGCCCCGGCGCGCGGCGACGCTCCGCCCCTCGGCCCGCGGCGAGCTCGAGATCGCGGCGCTGCTGGAGACCTACCTCGCCGAGGGCGCGCTCGAGGTGAAGACCCTCGGCCGCGGCTTCGCCTGGCTCGACACCGGCACCCATGCCTCGCTGCTCGACGCCTCGAACTTCGTGCGCACGCTGGAGGAGCGCCAGGGCCTCCAGGTCGGTTCGCCCGAGGAGATCGCCTTCCAGATGGGCTGGATCACCCGGGCGGAGCTCGAGGCCCGGGCGAAGCTCTTCGAGAAGACGCGCTACGGAAGCTACCTCCGCAGCCTCGTCTGAACCGAGGCGGCGCCGAGCGCCGCTGGCCGTCACGCTGCCGCCCGCATCGGCACGCCGAGGGTGCGCGCCAGCGCATCCTCCAAGGCAGTCTCGCGGAACTCCGGCAGGAGGCGCTCGAAGCTCCGGCGCTCAAGTCGATGCGGCTTCTCCCAGAGGTAGCGCATCTCGAGGAGGTGCCTCGCCATCGGCCAGACCAGACGCGCTGCCTGGATCGGCCACCAGGCCATCTGACGCGCCCTGATCGGGCGGCCGAGCGCGGCCGCGCAGGCGTCGGCCAACTCCCGCCCGGTCAGCGTGTAGCCCGGGAAGGGGATATCCGCGAACACCGGCAATTCGCCCCGCATCTCGGCAAGCGCGACCGCCGCCCGGGCCATGTCGGGCAGGTACGCCCAGGCGTGCGGCACGTCGAGCGGGCCCGGATAGGTCAGAACGCCCGAGGCTGCCTTCGCCGCGATCACCTTGTCGAACCAGTTCCCCGAACCCTCGGTGTCGATGAAATCCCCCGCGCGCAGCACGATCGTCCGCACGCCAGCGGCGCGGTAGGCCGCCTCCATCTCGATGCGCAGACGGCCGAGAGGGTTCTTGGCGCCATGCGGCACCGATGGCCCGAACAGGTCCGGCGCCTCCGCGCCGAACACATAGACGTTCCCCGGAATCAGCACCGTCGCCCCGGAGGCCTTCGCAGCCCCGATCACCTGCGCGGTCAGTCCGGGAAGCTCGGCCGCCCAGCGGTCGTAGGTCGGGTTCCAGCCGTTCACGATGAGGTCGGCGCCGAGCACCGCCTCGGGCAGGCTGTCGGTCGCCCGGTCGAACGTCCTGACGCGCCAGCCCGCGGTCCGGAAGGCTTCCGCCGCGTTGCGCCCGAACCGTCCGCTCGCGCCCAGAATCAATGCCGTGCCAGCCATGTCACCACTCCCTTTGCTGCTTGGTCGTATGGTGGCCCGAAACATGAGCCATTCGATTGCTTTGTGGAATTCCCAGAAATCGCATTTGTGCTATAGGTAAACGCATGGCACAATCGCTCGCTTCCCTCGACTGGTCCCTGGTCCAGTCCTTCCTCGCGGTTTCCGAGGAGGGATCCCTCTCCGCCGCCGCCGGCCGCCTCGGCCTCAGCCAGCCCTCGGTCGGCCGCCAGATCCACGCGCTCGAGTCGAGCCTCGGCCTGGCGCTCTTCACGCGCCAGCGCCGCGGCATGGCCCTCACCGAGGCCGGTGCGGCCCTCGTTGCCCCGGCGCGGGCGATGCGCGAGGCCGCAGGCCGGCTCGCGCTCGCCGCGGCGGGGCGCGATGAAGGCCTGAGCGGCACGGTCCGCATCACGGCGAGCGAGGTCGTCGCCCACTACCACCTCCCACCGATCCTCGCCGCGGTCCGCACGGCCGAGCCCGAGATCGCACTCGAGCTCGTCGCCTCCGACCACTCCGAGAACCTGCTCTTCCGCGAGGCCGACATCGCGATCCGCATGTACCGCCCCGACCAGCTCGACATGGTGACCAAACACCTGGGCGACCTTGCGATGGGCGTTTTCGCCGCCAAGTCCTATCTCGCCCGCGCGGGCAGCCCCGAGCGGCTCGAGGATCTGAGGCGCCATCCCCTCATCGGCTACGACCGCAACGAAGTGATCCTCAGGGAAATGCGCGCCTTTGGGCTCGAGGCGACGCGCGACTGGTTCACGCTCCGTTGCGACAACGACCCGGTGAACTGGGAGCTCGTCCGCGCTGGCTGCGGCATTGGCTTCGGACAGGTCGCGATCGCCCGCCACGACCCGGCCGTCGAGCGCCTCTTTCCCGACCTCGCCCTGCCGAAGCTCCCGGTCTGGCTCACCGCCCCGGAGGCCATGCGCCGCACGCCGCGCATCCGGCGGGTGTGGGACCTCCTGGAGCAAGGCTTGGCGCGCGTGGTCGCGTGATCTCCTGGGCCGGCCGGGGTGTGAAAGCAAGGCCGAAAAGCGTTAAGATCGGGTGAACGGATTTCGGAATCTTACATTTTTTCAATGGCTTGACCTTAGGTTTCACTGTGAAAGGCGGCGGTGCTTTCACGCCCCTCCCGCTTGACGCCCCCCGCCCCCTCCGCTACCCGGAGCGCCGGTCCAACCCAAGCGAGGCGCCCGATGCCAAACCCCACTCTCCTGATCCTTCCCGGCGACGGTATCGGCCCCGAGGTGATGGCCGAGGTCCGCCGGGTCATCGACTGGTTCGGCGCGAAGCTGGGGCTGAATTTCGACGTCTCCGAAGACCTCGTCGGCGGCGCCGCTTACGACGCCCACGGGGCGCCGCTCAGCGACGACACGATGGCGAAGGCTCAAGAGGTGGACGCGGTCCTGCTGGGCGCGGTCGGCGGCCCGAAATACGACAAGCTCGACTTCTCGGTGAAGCCCGAGCGGGGGCTCCTCCGGCTTCGTAAGGAGATGGACCTCTACGCCAATCTCCGCCCAGCCCAATGCTTCGACGCCCTGGCCGACTTCTCGTCGCTGAAGAAGGAGGTGGTGGCCGGGCTCGACATCATGATCGTCCGCGAGCTCACCTCGGGCGTCTACTTCGGCGAGCCACGCGGGATCATCAAGGAGGGCAACGAGCGGGTCGGCATCAACACCCAACGCTACACCGAGAGCGAGATCGCCCGGGTGGCGCGCTCGGCCTTCGAGCTGGCGAAGCGGCGGTCGAACAAGGTCTGCTCGATGGAGAAGGCCAACGTGATGGAATCGGGCGTGCTCTGGCGCGAGGTGGTCCAGGAGGTGCACGACGCCGAGTATCCCGAGGTCGAGCTTTCCCACATGTACGCCGACGCGGGGGCGATGCAGCTCACTCGCTGGCCGAAGCAGTTCGACGTGATCGTGACCGACAACCTCTTCGGCGATTTGCTCTCCGACCTCGCCGCGATGCTGACCGGCTCGCTCGGCATGCTGCCCTCGGCCTCGCTCGGCGCGCCGATGGAGAACGGCCGCCCGAAGGCGCTCTACGAGCCCGTCCACGGCTCGGCACCGGACATCGCGGGCCAGGGCAAGGCCAACCCGATCGCCTGCATCCTGTCGTTTGCTATGGCGCTCCGCTACTCGTTCGACAAGGGCGACGAGGCAGCTCGCCTCGAACAGGCGGTGGAGAAGGTGCTGGCCGACGGTCTCCGCACCGCCGACCTGATGGGGCCTGCGGGCGGCACGCCTGTCAGCACCTCGGGCATGGGCGACGCGATCCTCGCCGCGCTCGACGCCAGCCTCTGAGTTCAGCCCGGCCACGCTTCTAGGGCCGCCGCCGCGCGGCAAGGCCTAGCCCTGCGGGTGTCGGTTGAGCTTCGCGCGCAAGCCCGCTAGGTGCATGGGCAGGGCGCCAACACATGGTCGGCGTCGGGTCACGAGAGCACGGATCGCATGGCAGAGATCGCGGGAGGTTCGGGCAAGGGGGCGGTTCTGGCGCTCGTCGCCTTCGCCATCTTCGCGACCCACGACGTGGTGGTGAAGTTCCTGGGCGGCGTCTACCTGCCGTTCCAGATCGTGTTCTTCTCGACGCTGATGGGCTTCCCGCTGGTCACGCTGATGCTGATCGGCGACCGCAGAGACGGCAACCTGCGCCCGCGTCATCCCTGGTGGACGGCCCTGCGCACCGGCGCCGCCCTGGTGACCGGGGTCTGCGCCTTCTATGCCTTCGCCACGCTGCCCCTGGCGCAGGTCTACGCGATCCTGTTCGCCTCGCCGCTGCTGATCACGCTCCTCGCGATCCCGATCCTCGGCGAGCAGGTGCGGCTGCGCCGCTGGGCGGCCGTCATCGTCGGCCTGATCGGCGTGCTGATCGTGCTGCGGCCCGGCGCGGTCGAGCTCGAGCTCGGCCACCTCGCCGCGCTTACCGCGGCGGCCACAAGCGCCCTCGCCTCGATCATCGTGCGCAAGATCGGCAGCGAGGAGCGCAGCGCCGTGCTGCTTCTGTTTCCGATGCTCGCCAACTTCCTCTGCATGGGCGCGGTCCTGCCCTTCGTCTACCAGCCGATGCCGTTTCTGCACGTCGCCGCGCTAGCGCTCATCGCGCTGATGGGCTTCGTGGCGATGCTCCTGGTGATCGCCGCCTACCGCCGCGCAGAGGCGGTGATCGTGGCGCCGATGCAGTATTCGCAGATCCTCTGGGCCACCGCTTTCGGCTACGTCCTCTTCGGCGAGACGCCGGACCGCTACACCGCGATCGGCGCGACGATCATCATCGCATCGGGCATCTACATCGTCCTTCGCGAAAGCCGCCTCGGCACCTCGCGCACGCCGGTGCTGCGCACCCGTTCGCGGCCCGAGACCGGCACCACGCCCCGCGTCAGTCAGATCTCGCCCGACGAGGAGCGGCCAGAGTGAGCCCGGTTTGCCCCCTTGCCAAACCGCCGCCGAGGGGGTAACCCGCGCGCCAGTCGGAGTGTAGCGCAGCCTGGTAGCGCACCTGCTTCGGGAGCAGGGGGCCGGAGGTTCGAATCCTCTCACTCCGACCACTCCCTGCCGCTTTTCCAGTTGCGCGCCTTGGGCGCAAGACCCTTGTCTCGCGTGCTCGCTTCGGCTCGCACGCTCGGGCCGGCGGTTGACCCGACCATCGGTGCGGCGCATCGTCGGCGCCATGGTCAAAGGCGTGCTGATCGACCTCGCGGGCGTGGTCTATTCCGGTGGCGACCTGCTGCCGGGCGCCAAGGCGGCGATCGCGGGGCTCGAGGCCGCCAAGATTCCCTACCGATTCATCACCAACACCACCAGCAGGCCGCTCCGGGCGATCCTGGCGCAGCTCGAAGGCTTCGGCCTCAATCTGCCGCCGGCCATTGTTTTCACCCCCGCGCAGGCGGCCGTGGCTTGGCTCGCGGCACATGGTCATGCGCCGCATCTGCTGGTCCATCCTGCGCTCGAGGAGGATTTCGCGGCCTGCCGTCGAGATGGCCCGCCGGCGGTGGTGGTGGGCGACGCGCGCGAGCACTTCACCTTTGCGCGGCTGAACGCGGCCTTCCGCCTACTGATTGCCGGCGCGCCGCTCGTCGCGCTGGCGCAGAACCGGATGTTCCGCGATGCCGACGGCGAACTCAGCCTCGATGCCGGCGCCTTCGTCAAGGCGCTTGAATTCTCCAGCGGGGTCGAGGCCCTGGTGATCGGCAAGCCCGAACCCGCCTTCTTCGCGGCGGCGGCGGAGAGCATGGGGCTCAGGCTCGCCGAGGTGGCGATGATCGGCGACGATGCCGAGGCCGACGTCGCCGGCGCGCTTGCGGCGGGGGCCGGGATGGCAGTGCTGGTGCATACGGGCAAGTACCGCGACGGCGACGAGGATCTGGTGCGCCCCAGGCCCTCCGCGGTGGTCGCGGGCATCGCCGAGGCGGTGGACGCGGTGCTGGGCGACAAAGGGTAGCGGCGGCAGGGTTGCCGCCGCCCGGGCACATGGCTACACCGCCGTCTGCAACCGACGCGGAGCCCTGAGATGCCCGGAACCGTTCTGCTCACCGGCGGCGCCGGCTACATCGGCTCGCACACCTTCGTCGCGCTCCGCGAGGCGGGCTACGAGCCCGTGGTGCTCGACAATTTCTCCAATGCCCGCGACGACGTGCCCGACCGGCTGGAGGTCATAACCAGCGCGCCGGTAAGGCTCTACCGGGGCGACGTGCGGGACGCCGCGCTCCTCGCCCGCGTCTTCGCCGAGAACCCGATCGATGCGGTCGTCCATTTCGCCGCGCTGAAGGCGGTCGGCGAGTCCGTCGAGCGCCCGCTCGACTACATCGACGTCAACGTCACCGGCCTTATTGCGCTCCTGAAGGCGATGCGCGACGCCGGCTGCTTCCGCCTCGTCTTCTCGTCGACCGCCACCGTTTACGGCACGCCAGAGATATGGCCGATCCCCGAGACCGCGCCCTTGAGCTACGCCAGCCCCTACGCCTTCACCAAGCTCGCCTGCGAGCAGATCCTCGAACAGCTCGCCGCCTCCGATCCGGCCTGGACGATCGCCCGGCTGCGCTACTTCAACCCCGTGGGCGCGCATGCCTCGGCGCTGATCGGGGAGGATCCGCAGGACATCCCGAACAACCTCGTGCCCTATATCGCCGAGGTGGCGATGGGCAAACGCGAGGCGCTCAGGGTCTTTGGCACCGACTATCCCACGCCCGACGGCACCGGCCTGCGCGACTACATCCACGTCGAGGACCTCGCCCGCGGCCATGTGGTCTCGCTCGGCAAGCTGCTGGCGACCGGCGAGAGCCATGTCGTGAACCTCGGCACCGGCAAGCCGTCGTCGGTGATGGACATGCTCGCCGCCTATTCCCGCGCCGTCGGACGCGAGCTGCCGCACGTGATCGCCCCGCGGCGACCGGGAGACGTGCCGGTCCTGGTGGCAGATCCGGCGAAGGCCGAGCGGCTGCTCGGCTTCCGCGCCGAGAAGACCATCGACGAGATGTGCGCCTCGTCCTGGGCGTTCGTCTCGCGCCGGCGGAACGGCTGAGCGGCCGAATCCGCCCTGGTTCTGTCGCGTTCCGGGTTGCGTGGGCCGGCCATGGCCGGGAGAGTGGCCACCGGAGGCCGCAAATGCACGACATCCTCGATCTCGTCCGCTACCCGCTCGACCGCCCCGAAAGCGCCGACTGGCAGGCCCTCGTGGCACGATGCCGCGCCGATCTGGCGGCGGAGGGCATGTTCAACCTCGAGGGCTTCCTCCGCCCCGGGGCCGTCGCTCGCGCGGTGGCCGAGCTCGCGCCGCGGTTCGAGACCGATGCCTTCACCCATACCCGGCGCCACAACATCTACTTCCGAAGGGAAATCCCCGGCCTGCCGCCGGGTCATCCGGCGCTGACCGAGGTGGAGACAACCAACCACACGATCTGTGCCGACCGGATGGGCGAGGCCGTGGTGGTCCGGCTCTACGAATGGCCCGACTTCGCCCGTTTCCTCGCCGCCACGATGAAGAAGCCCCGGCTATTCACCATGGACGACCCGCTCGCCCGGGTGAACGCGATGGCCTACCGCGAGGGCGAAGCGCTCAACTGGCACTTCGACCGCTCGGAGTTCACCACGACGCTCTTGCTGCAGGCCCCCGAGGAAGGGGGCGAGTTCGAGTACCGCACCGACCTGAGGTCGAAGAAGGATCCCAACTACGAGGGCGTCGCGCGGCTGCTCAGGGGCGAAGACCCCGGGGTCCGCCGCCTGCGGCTGGCCCCGGGCACGCTCAACGTGTTCCGCGGCAAGAACACCGCGCACCGGGTCACGCCAGTCGAAGGCGACCGGCCCCGGATCATCGCCGTCTTCTCGTTCTACGAGCGCCCCGGCGTCCTGTTCTCCGAAGAGGAGCGGATCGGCTTCTACGGGCGGGCCGCATGAGCCTTGCCCACGACGATTTCGTCAAGGCGCTGCCGCCCGACAGGCGGGCCGCGCTGACGGCCCGCGCAGACCGGCCGGGCCTGATCCGGCTCGGGCTTCAGGCGGGCGCAATCCTCGGCCTCGGCGCGGCCATCGCTTCGGGGCTTCCGGGTTGGCCCCTGCTGCTCCTGCCCCAGGGCGTGCTGATCATCTTCCTCTTCACCGCGATGCACGAGTGCGCCCACCGCACTGCCTTTGCCACGCCCTGGCTCAACGACCGCGTGGCCGAGGCGGCGGGATTCCTGGTGTTCGTGCCTCCCGAGTGGTTCCAGCTCTTCCACTTCGCCCACCACCGCCACACGCAGGACCCCGCGAAGGACCCCGAGCTCGCCACGCCGAAGCCCGCCACCTGGCCTGCCTATGCGGTCCACGTCTCCGGCCTGCCGCAGTGGCGAAGCGCGGCGCGAACGCTCCTCCTGAACGCCGCCGGCCGCAACGCCGACGCCTTCGTGCCGAGCGCAGCCCGCCCGAAGATCGCCCGCGAGGGCCGCGTGATGCTCGCCCTCTACGCCCTGCTGGCGGGGGCCTCCGCGGCTACCGGCTCCGGCCTCCTCCTCTGGGTCTGGGTCCTCCCGGCACTCCTCGGCCAGCCGGTCCTGCGCCTCTATCTTCTCGCCGAGCACGGCCTCTGCCCCTTCGCGGCCAACATGTTCGAGAACTCCCGCACCACCTTCACCACCCGGGCGGTGCGCTGGCTCGCCTGGAACATGCCGTACCACGCCGAGCACCACGCCTTCCCGGCCGTTCCGTTCCACCGCCTGCCAGAGCTCCACGGCCTCGCCGCGCGGCATCTGCGGACCACCGAGCACGGCTACACCCGCTTCACCGCGCGCTACGCCCGGAGCCTCGACAGCCAGGTCACGCCGTGAGCCGTGCCGGCCTGGGTCGCCGGGGCCACCGGCCTGCCGCCCGCAAGGTGGATTACAGCCGGCTACGCCACCCCTTCCCGCCGCAGGCGATCTTCTCCGAAGACGAGGTGGCGATGCTGCACGACGCGGCTTTGCGCGTGTTGGAAGAGCTCGGCCTGAAGATCCTCCACCCCGAAGCCCGGGCGCTTCTGAAGGCCGCCGGCGCGCATGTCGACGAGGAGGCTGAGACCGTCCGCCTTGGCCGCGACATCGTTGCCGAGGCGCTTGCCGTGGCGCCGAAGCGGATCCGCCTGCGCGCCGCCAACCCGGCGCGCGAACGCGACTATGCTGAGGGCGAGCTCCTGTTCTCCGCCGGCGCCGGCTGCCCCAACGCCTCGGACCTGGTGCGCGGCCGCCGCCCGGGCTCCTTGCGCGACTACGAAGAGGCGCTGATCCTGCAGCAGAGCTTCGACGCGATTCACAAGCACGGGCCTTCGGCCGAGCCGCAGGACGTGCCCGCCCCGTTGCGCCACTACGCCTTGATGAAGGGCCAGCTCACGCTCGGCGACAAGCCGATGTTCGTCTATGCCCGCGGCCGGGGCCAGGTGGCCGAGAGCTTCGAGATGATCCGCCTCGGCCTCGATCTTTCCGAGGACGACTGGGGCGACGGCGCCTGGGCGACCACGGTCATCAACACCAATTCGCCGCGCCAGCTCGACGTGCCGATGGCCGAGGGGATCATCGACTTCGCGCGCGCCGGGCAGATGTCGATCATCACGCCGTTCTGCCTGATGGGGGCGATGGCGCCGATCACCGTGGGGGGCGCTCTGACGCTCCAGCACGCCGAGGCGCTGGCCGCGATCGCGCTGGCGCAGGTGGCCCGCCCGGGCGCGCCGGTCAGCTACGGCGGCTTCGGCTCCAACGTCCACATGAAGTCGGGCGCGCCGGCCTTCGGCACGCCCGAGCACATCCGGATGCAGCTCGGGAGCGGCCAGCTCGCGCGCCTGATCGGCCTGCCCTGGCGCTCCGCCGCGGGCTCGGCGGGCAACGCGGCAGACGCGCAGGGCGCGACCGAGAACCTCATGGGCCTCTGGGGCGCCATCCTCTCGGGCGCCACGCTCTGCATCCACTCCGCGGGCTGGCTCGAGGGCGGGCTCAGCTTCGGCTACGAGAAGTTCGTCTGCGACATGGAGGCGGTCGAATCGCTGGCCGAGCTCTGCCTGCCCTTCGAGGTCGACACCGCCTTCGATGCGATCGCCGAGGTCGCCCCCGGCGGTCACTTCTTCGCCGCCGCCCATACCATGGCGCGCTACGCGTCGGCCTTCCGCGAGCCGCTGGTCGCGGACCTCTCGAACTTCGGCACCTGGACGGCGGCGGGCGCGCTGACCGCGCCGGAGCGCGCCACCGCCGAATGGAAGCGCCGTCTCGCCGAGACGCCGCGCCCGGCCCAGTCGGAGGCCGCCGCCGAGCGGTTGGCGCCCTTTATTGAGGCGCGCACGAAGGCCGGCGGCGCCCCGCCCGCCGACTAAGCGCCCCCCGCTCTCGCGGCGCTCCGTCTTGACGCGGGACCGCGGGCCTAGTATCAGCCAGCCCGAATTCGGGCGCTGCCTCGCGCGGCGCCCCTTTCCGTTACCTCAATCGCTTCGGCCACCCGAATCGACCAATCGAAGGAACACTCCGATGTCGCGCGTCTGCGAACTCACCGGCAAGGGCCCGATGTCCGGCAACAACGTCAGCCACGCCAACAACAAGTCGCGGCGCCGTTTTCTGCCGAACCTGAACGAGGTCACGCTGATCTCCGACATCCTCGGCCAGTCGTTCCGGCTGCGGGTCTCAGCAGCCGGCCTGCGCTCAGTCGACCATCGCGGCGGGCTCGATGCCTTCCTCGCCAAGGCCAAGGACGAGCAACTCTCGTCCCGCGCGCTGAAGATCAAGAAGAACATCGCCAAGGCCGCATCGGCCGCCTGAGCCTTGCCGGTCCTGTTTCGAGGGCCCTGCCGGCAAGGTGGGGCCTTCCGCATTTCCGGCGCCTGCGCCGGTTTGTCCCGTTCCACTCTCCGGCTGGTACGCCCATTTCGAGCGCGACGCCGGGGCCCCGGCCCTGAGGACAGGCAGACGAGGAGTTCGAAGATGACTCTCCTGAAACCGCTGGCTGCCGCGCTCGCCTTCGCCCTTGCGTTTCCTGCCCTTGCCGGAGACGCCCTCACCGTGAGCGATGCCTACGCCCGCAGCTCGGGCGGCTTCGCCAAGACCGGCGCCGCCTTCCTGCTGATCTCCAATTCCGGCCCGGAGGACGACCGGCTGATCGCCGTCCGCTCGGATGCGGCCGAGCGGGTGGAGCTCCACACCCACCTGATCGACGCCAACGGCGTCGCCCGCATGATCGAGGTGGAGGACGGCATCGCGATTCCGGCAGGCAGCACCCAAGCGCTTCAGCGCGGCGGCGATCACATCATGTTTCTCGGCCTCACGGCGCCTTTCGAGCAGGGTCAGACAATCGCCGTTACCCTGGTCTTCGAGCATGCCGGCGAGATCGCTGTGGAGATCCCGGTCGACCTCGCCCGGCAGCCGACGCCCGGAGACGGTGCCGGCCACGGCGCGATGCACGGCGGCGGCTGAACGCCGGCCAACTGGAACGCGGCGTCGGCCGCGTTCACGCTCGGCGGGCGCGTCGCCGCGGTCTCAGAACCACTGGCCGGGCTCGATCAGCCCGAGGTCGAGAAGCTGCTGCGCCCGCCATTCGAAGGGCACCGAGTTGTGCCACTTGAAGCTCGCGATCGCCTCCCGGCTGCCGGGATTCGCGCGGAGCGCCTTGGCGGTGCGGAACGAGCAGATCGCGGCCGTCAGGTTGTGGTGCCAGGGGCAGGAATAGGTGTTCAGCTCCTCGTCGGAGAGGGTGTGATCGGCGCCGAGCCTGAGGCCCCGCCGGGCACGGAACAGTCCGATCCGGTCGATCTTCCGGCGCGCGTAGGGCACGTGCTCCTCGAAGCGCCAACGCAGCCCGCCGTAGAAGTCGAGCTGCCTCTCCTTCGGCGCGAAATCGGGCGGTGGCCCCACCCGCGCGGCGGCGTAGTAGCCTGAGCCGTCGAGAAACGCGTCCTCCTGCGACACCGCGTTCGGAAACCGCGCCAGGTCGCCTGCGTAGAGATCGATCACATAGGTCAGCATCGACGCGCGGCGCTCTTCCACGTGAAAGGCCAGGAGCTCGCGCACGTTGCGGCTCTCGCTGAAGGGGAAGAACAGGTACTCGGCGTTGTAGCAATAGTAGAGCCAGGTGCCCTCCGGCGCCGCCGCGATCGCGGCCGTGACCGCACGCGGCACCGCGCCTTCGGCGAGCGTGTCGTAGCGCACCACCTCGGCCGCCTCCGGCAGTGCCTCGGGCAGGGCAAGCCCCTCTGGCGCGAACAGAACCACGGTGCGGAACCCGGCGCTGGCGTGGTGCCGGACGGTGCTATCCAGCTCCACTCCATCCTCGGCGAAGATCAGCGCGACCGGCCCCGGGGCCAGCGCGCCCTTGCCGCGCGCGGTGAATTCCTCGAGCCCCGAATAGGCCATGCCCGCCTCCGATCCGGGCGTGAGGCTCGGCCAAACGGCCGGGCTTTGCAAGCGTTGCGAGGCGGGGAGGTTTGCGGTAGAGCGGCGGCCGGAGGTGCCGGGCGCATGGCCGAGCGAAAGCTCTTCATCAAGACCTATGGCTGTCAGATGAACGTCTACGACAGCGAGCGCATGGCCGAAGCCCTGGCGCCCGAAGGCTATGCCCTGACCGAGCACCAGGAGGAGGCCGACATGATCCTCCTCAACACCTGCCACATCCGCGAGAAGGCGGCCGAAAAGGTCTATTCCGAGCTCGGCCGGCTTCGGCCGCTGAAGGCCGGGAAGCCGGGACTGAAGATCGGCGTGGCGGGCTGCGTCGCCCAGGCCGAGGGCGCCGAGATCCTGCGCCGCCAGCCAGCCGTCGACCTCGTGGTCGGGCCGCAGAGCTATCACCGCTTGCCGGAGCTGGTGCGCGCCGCCGGGCGGGGCGAGGCGGCGCTCGACACCGACTTCCCGGAGGCGGACAAGTTCGAGCTCTTGCCGAAGTCGCGGGCGCGGTCGGCGCCGTCGGCCTTTCTCACCGTGCAAGAGGGCTGCGACAAGTTCTGCGCGTTCTGCGTGGTGCCCTACACCCGTGGCACGGAGGCGAGCCGCCCGGTCGAGCGCGTCCTCGGCGAGGCGCGCTACCTCGTATCCCGCGGCGCGCGCGAGATCACGCTTCTGGGCCAGAACGTCAACGCCTATCACGGCGAGGGTCCGGGCGGGGAGTGGAGCCTCGGGCGGCTCGTTCGCGCGCTGGCCTGTATCGAGGGGCTCGCCCGCATCCGCTACACCACCTCGCACCCGAACGACATGGGAAGCGACCTGATCGCGGCCCATGGCGAAGTCGACAAGCTCATGCCCTACCTGCACCTGCCCGTGCAGTCGGGCTCCGACCGCATCCTCAAGGCGATGAACCGCAAGCACACCGCGGCCGACTACGTGCGGCTGATCGACCGCCTGCGCGCGGCGCGGCCCGACCTGATGCTGTCGTCGGACTTCATCGTCGGCTTCCCCGGCGAGACCGAGGCCGATTTCGAGGAGACGGTGTCCCTGGTCGGGAGGGTGGGCTTCGGCTCGGCCTTCAGCTTCAAATATTCACCGCGCCCGGGCACGCCCGCCTACGAGAAGGAACAGGTGCCGAGGGAGGTGGCCGACGATCGGCTGCAGCGCCTGCAGGCGATCATCACCCGCCAGCAGCGCGCGGCGCAGGCGGCGATGGTCGGCCGCGAGCTCGACGTGCTCTTCGAGAAGCCGGGCCGGCTGCCCGGCCAGATGGCGGGCAAGTCGCCGTTCCTGCACGCGGTCCACGCCACGGCGCCGGAGTTGGCGCCCGGTGCAATCGCCCGGGTCCGGATTACCGCGTCGGCGCCGAACTCGCTGTCGGGCGAGCTCGCCGCCTGAGCCCGGCTCAGACCGCCTTCTTGAACGCCTCGACGAGGTCGGTCTTCTCCCAGGAGAAGCCGCCATCCGCCTCCGGCGCGCGGCCGAAGTGGCCGTAGGCCGCGGTGCGCTGGTAGATCGGGCGATTGAGGTCGAGATGGGTGCGGATGCCGCGGGGCGTGAGGTCCATCACCTTGCTCGCCGCCCGCTCGATCGTTTCGTCGGGGACCTCGCCGGTGCCATGGGTGTCGACGTAGATCGAGAGAGGCTTGGCCACGCCGATCGCGTAGGAAAGCTGCAGCGTGCAACGACGGGCGAGACCGGCGGCGACCACGTTCTTTGCGAGGTAGCGCGCCGCGTATGCCGCCGACCGGTCCACCTTGGTCGGGTCCTTGCCCGAGAAGGCACCGCCGCCGTGGGGGGCTGCGCCGCCATAGGTGTCGACGATGATCTTGCGGCCGGTGAGCCCGGCGTCGCCGTCCGGCCCGCCGATCACGAAGATGCCGGTCGGGTTCACCCACCACTCGGTCTTGTCGGTGATCCAGCCATCGGGCAGCACCTCGCGGACATAGGGCTCGATGATGCCGCGGATTTCGTCCGAGGTCTGGCCCTCGTGGGCGTGCTGGGTCGAGAGCACGATCGAGGTCACCTCCACCGGCTTGCCGTCCTCGTAGCGGACCGAGAGCTGGGACTTGGCGTCCGGCCTCAACTCCGGCTCCTTGCCCGATTTGCGTACCTCAGAGAGCCGCCGGAGGATGGCGTGGGCGTAGAGGATCGGCGCCGGCATCAGTTCCGGCGTCTCGTCCACCGCGTATCCGAACATGATGCCCTGGTCGCCGGCGCCGTCGCGGTCCACGCCCTGGGCGATGTGGGCCGACTGCTCGTGCAGGAAATTCAGCACGTGGCAGGTGTTCCAGTGGAACTTCTCCTGCTCGTAGCCGATGTCCCTGATGCAATCGCGGGCGATCTGGCCGATCCGGCCCATGTAGTCCTTCAGCCGCTCGAGGCTCGACAGGCCCACCTCGCCGCCGATCACCACGAGCCCCGAGGTGGCGAAGGTCTCGCAAGCGACCCGCGCAGTGGGCTCCTCGGTCAGAAAGGCGTCGAGCACCGCGTCGGAGATTCGGTCGCAAAGTTTGTCGGGGTGGCCCTCCGAGACGCTCTCGGAGGTGAAGACGTAGTTCTGGCGGGCCATGAAGGGTGCTCCACTAGGGTTTCCACCGCCACGCCAGGAAGCCGTTGTGACGGATCGCGATGGGTTACTTTGCGCGCCCCGGGGGGTCAATGGGAAATCCGGCGCCGCGGCAGCGCGAAGCCGAGCGCCAAGAAAAGCATCGCCGCGAAGACCGGCCAGTCGCCTGTCAGAGCATAGGGCGTGGGCGGCAGGGCCGGCGGCAGCGCGGCGTCGAGATAGCCCTGCTGCCCGAGCCCGAGGCGCGCCTGCACCCTCCCCTTCGCGTCGATCACGGCCGAAATGCCGGTATTGGCGGCGCGGATCAGCGGCAGGCCCTGCTCGACAGCGCGCAGCCGGGCCTGTGCGAGGTGCTGGTAGGGGCCGCTGACCTCGCCGAACCAGGCGTCGTTGGTGGCCTGCAGCACCCAGTCGGGCCGCTCGGGGGCGAAGAGGTGTTGCGGGAAGATCGCCTCGTAGCAGATCAAGGGCAGCGCCCGCCCGGCGCGCCCAAGATCGAGCAGCAGCGGCCCCGGTCCGGGCGAGAAGCCGGCGCCGTGGCTGGCCGCGAGACCGTGGATGCCGACGGCGGCGAAGAGCTCGCCAAGGGGCATGTACTCGCCGAAGGGCACCAGGTGATGCTTGTCGTAGACCTGCGTCACCGTACCGACAGGCGTGCTCACCGCCAGGCTGTTGAAAAGACGCTGCCCGTCGCGCCGCACGATGCCGAAGACCACGGGCGCAGTGCCGGCGATCCGGTCGATGTCGGCGACCAGCTCCTCAGAGCCGTTCAAGAGGTAGGGCACCGCGGTCTCTGGCCAGATCACGACGTCAGGCTCCGGCCCTTCCGGCGGCGCCGCGGTTGCGAAGAGCAGCCGGTCGAGGATGGTCATCGCCATCGCCGGGTCCCATTTCAGGCTCTGCTCGGTATTGGGCTGAACGATCCTGAGCGTGACGCCGGTGGCTTGCGGCTCGGGCGCGGCGAGCCGCGCCTGCCCCCAGATTCCGGCGCCCGCCACCGCAAGCGCCGCCATTGCGGGTGCCGCGAGCCAGGGCCACGGCCGGCCGATCCACACCGCTCCCATCGCCGCGGCGAGCGTGGTGGCGAGGGTCAGCCCGTGCGGTCCGATCACGGCGGCGACCTGCATCTGCGGCGCGTCGATCCAGGCGTAGCCGACCAGCGCCCAGGGAAACCCGGTCAGTGCGAAGGCTCTGGCGGTCTCAGCGGCAGCGAGCAGCGCGGCCGCAAGGAACAGCCGCCGCCAGTCTCGCGCAAGGCGCGCCGCGAGCCCGAAGGCCGCGCCCCAGAAGAGGCCGAGCCCCGAGGGCAGCAGCACAAGCGCGAAGGGCGCCATCCAGCCGTGGCGCAAGGGGTCGACGAAGAACGGCTCGACGATCCAGAACATCCCGCCCAGGAAATAGCCCGCGCCGCCGGCCCAGCCGGTCAACGCCGCGGCACGCAGCGTGCCGGCGCGATCGAAGATCGCGAAGAGCCCGGCCAGTGCCAGGAGGCCGAGGAGCGTGAACGAAAGCGGCGCCTGCCCGGTAGCGAGGATCAGCCCAAGGGCAAAGGCCGGGGCCACCGCCCGGCCGATGCGTCTTGCCGCCGCCATTGGCTCAGGAAGCCTTCGCCTGTGGCAGGCGCACCCTCAGTCGCTTAATCCGGCGGGGATCGGCGTCGGCGACCTCGAATTCGGTACCGCTCGGGTGCTGCACGACCTCGCCGCGGGCCGGAACCCGCCCGGTCAGCATGAAAACCAGGCCGCCGAGGGTGTCGATCTCCTCCTCGTCCTCGTCGGTCACCAGCTTCAGCCCGATCTCGGCCTCGAACTCGTCGAGCGGCGCTTTCGCCTGGACGAGGTAGACGCCGGGCTTTTCCTCGCGCCAGAGCGCGGCCCCGGCGGTGTCGTGCTCGTCCTCGATCTCGCCGACGACCTGTTCGATCAGGTCCTCGATGGTCACCAGCCCATCGACACCGCCATATTCGTCGATCACCAGCGCCATGTGGATGCGCTCGGTCTGCATCTTCTGCAGGAGCACGCCGATCGGCATCGACGGCGGCGCATAGAGTAGCGGGCGCACCAACTTCTTCACAGTGAAACGGCCGCCACCGCCGTTGAAGCCGTGGGTCAGGGCAAAGTCCTTGAGGTGGATGAGCCCGACCGGGTGATCGAGCGTGCCCTGGTAGACGGGCAGCCGCGAAAGCCCCGAATCACGGAACCGGGTCACCAACTCTTCCTTAGTGATGTCGGCCGGCACCGCGACGATCTCGGCGGCCGGGATCGCCACGTCCTCGACCCGCATCCGACGCAGGTTGGCCAGCCCCGGCAGGATCGCTGCCTGCGCCGACTTTCCGACCGCGTCGTCCAAATGGGTCGTTCCGGGTTCTTGTTCCGCTGGTCCGAGCGCTCCGAGCAACCGTCCGAACAGACCGCGGGGGCTGCTTCGCTCTGGGTCCTGCTCCGGCGCGCTTTCGGCCACCGCCGCGGGGCCCTCAGTCTCTCGATTCATCGTCCCTTACCAAATGATGCGGGGCCGAGGCCCCTCAGGAATATGGGTCTGCCACACCGAGGCTGGCAAGTATCTCCGCCTCGAGGCGCTCCATCAACGTGGCGTCGCCGTCACGCAGGTGGTCGTAACCCAGCAGGTGTAGCACGCCGTGAACGACGAGGTGAGTCACATGGTCGGTGATCGGCCGTCTCGCCGCCTCGGCCTCGGCGGCACAGGTCTCCCAGGCGAGCGCGATGTCGCCCAGAGGCTCGGGGGCCTCCTCGCCCGGCAGAGGCAGCGCGGGCGCAGTGCCCTCGGCTTCGGCGGCGCGTTCCGCCGAGGGCCAGGAGAGCACGTTGGTCGCCTGCGGCTTTGCGCGGAAATCGGCGTTGAGCGCCGCGGTCCGCGCGTCGTCGCCGCCGAGGAGCACGATCTCGAACCCCTCCGGCGGCAGGCCAAGTCTCATGAGTGTGGCCCGCGCGGCGCGCTCGGCCAGCGCGGGCAGGCCCAGCGCCTCCCAGCGGTCGTCCTCGATGACGGTTTCGACGAGGTCACGGCTCATGGAGCGACCGCGCAGCCGATTCGGCAAGATGCTTCGAAAGCGAATCGGTTTTCGAGGAGTTTCTTCGAATCCTTCGAGTCATGGCCGAAGAAGATTCGCAAATTCTGATTCGGCGACGAATCGCTCACGACGCGACTCGGCCCGATCTCAACCATCTTGGCGGTCGTAGGCCTCGATGATTCGCGCTACGAGCGAGTGGCGCACCACGTCCTTCGCGGTGAAATACCTGAAGCTGACGCCGTCGACGCCCTCGAGGATCCGCTCGGCGTCCGCGAGGCCCGAGACGGTGCCCTTCGGCAAGTCCACCTGGGTGCGGTCGCCGGTGACGACCATGCGGCTGCCCTCGCCAAGGCGGGTGAGGAACATCTTCATCTGCATCGAGGTGGCGTTCTGCGCCTCATCGAGCACGACGAAGGCGTTCGAGAGCGTCCGCCCGCGCATGAAGGCAAGGGGCGCGATCTCGATTCGCTTTTCCTCCATCAGCTTGACGACCTGCTTGCCTGGCAGGAAATCGTTCAGCGCGTCGTAGAGCGGCTGCATGTAGGGATCGACCTTTTCCTTCATGTCGCCGGGCAGGAAGCCGAGCCGCTCTCCGGCCTCGACGGCGGGGCGCGACAGGATGATCCGATCGACATGGCCGCCGATGAAGAGGTTCACGCCCACGGCAACGGCCAGATAGGTCTTGCCGGTGCCGGCCGGGCCGATCCCGAAACAGAGCTCGTGGGTGTAGAGCGCCTGCACGTAGGCCTTCTGCGCGGCAGTACGTGGCTCGACCAGCTTCTTGCGGGTGCCGACCTCGACCCGGCCGCCTTGGAACATCTCGAGCTGATCGCCTGCCCTCGCGCCGGTGCCGTCGCCGGAATGGCCCAGCCGGATTGCCCCATCGACGTCGCCGGCATCGAGCCCGCGCCCGGATTCGAGCCGTGCGTAGAGCCCCTCAAGCACCTCTGCCGCCTGCTCGCGTGCCGGCAGCTCGCCCATCACCGAAAGCAGGTTTCCGCGTCGCATGATCTGGACGCCAAGCTTGTGCTCGATCTGCGCGAGGTTGCGGTCGTATTCGCCGCAAAGGTCGATGAGAAGGCGGTTGTCCGGGAATTCCAGAAGCGTTTCTTGAGCGTCTCCGGGGAGGGGCGGGGTCAGCGCGCTGATGGCCAACAGTTTCTCCAGTCAAACAACCGTGGCCGCATGGTGCCAACGAAGCGGAATCACTGCAAGCGACATCTATGTGACGGCCGGAGATCCGCCACCTGATCGTCGCGGAGGCCTCAGACGCCGCAGTCCGACCCCGGCTCTGCCGCGCCGCCGGGCAGGCCGTCGTCGTCGCATTCGTCGCCGCCGCCGCCGCCGCCTCCGCCGCCGCCTCCGCCGCCCGAACCACCGTCCGAGCCGCCGTCAGAGCCACCGTCAGAGCCGCCGTCCGAGCCGCCGTCCGAGCCACCGTCACTGCCGCCCGAGCCGCCATCCGAGCCGCCGCTGCCGCCGCCACTGCCGCTGCCGCTCCCACCGCCACCGAGAAGTCCGTCGAGCCAGCTGCCGTCCGAGCCGCCTCCGCCGCCGGAATCTCCGGAATCCGAGTCGTCGCCCACGCCGGCGCTGCCGCCCGCCGAGCCGCCGGTCCCCGCGCCGCCGCCCGCCGAACCCGCGTCAACTCCGACCACGGCGATCTGCCGGCCAATTTCTCCGGCCTTCGTGGTGCCGCTGTCGCCGATGATCAACGAGCCCGCCATGCCGATCACGATCGCAAGCGCCGACAGCACCGCGAATTCCGGCGACACCGCGCCCGACTCGTCGGCGAGGATACCGGCCTCTCGACTTACGCGAGACCCCCGCTTCGGTCGCTTTGCGCTACCTGGGGTTGCATTTCTAGAATTGTACATTACCATTGCGTTTACCAGACGGCCGATCACTACATCTTGTGCTCACCTGAATGCCGCCTGATTGGGGCAGTAGCAGGGCAAAACCCGTATCATTAATGGCGCGTTAACAGCGATCGGTTAACGATCCGCGCCGCCCACGCTGCTTCGTTGTCGACATTGCGACCAAATGGCATGCGCGCCCTGGCCACTGGAAGCGGCCCCGGCTTGACCGCTCGCCCGCGCCTTGTCACACCGCGAATCCATGTCTGCCCCGAAACCCTCAGGCGCCCCCTGGCGCAACTTCTACGGCCGCCGCCACGGCAAGACGCTGAAGGACAACCAGCGTGCCTGGCTCGAGGAGGACCTCGCAGCGCTGTCCCCCGGCCCGGTCGGGTGGGAGGAAAACCCGGAACGCCGGCCGCTCGACCTAGAAGCGCGGTTCGGCGCACGCCCGGTGTGGCTGGAGATCGGCTTCGGCGGCGGCGAGCACCTGGTGCACCAGGCGGCGGCCCATCCCGAGGTCGCGGTGATCGGCGCCGAACCCTTCATCAACGGCGTCGCGATGCTCTTGGGCAAGATCCGCAAGGCCGGGCTCACCAACCTCGCGGTGCATCCCGGCGACGCGCGCGACCTGATGGACGTGCTGCCGCAGGCCTCGATCGAAAGGGCCTTCCTGCTCTATCCCGATCCTTGGCCGAAGAAGAAGCACCACCGGCGCCGCTTCGTGACGCCCGAACACCTCGTGCCGCTCTCACGCGCGATGGCCCCCGGCGCCGAACTCCGGATTGCCACCGACATCCCCGACTACGTCCGCCAGACGCTGGAAGAGGTGCCGAGGGCAGGTTTCGACTGGCTCGCCGAGAGCCCGGAGGATTGGCGCCGCCCGTGGCCGGACTGGATTTCCACGCGCTACGAGCAGAAGGCGCTGCGCGAAGGGCGCCGGCCGCATTATCTCACGTTCCGGCGGCGCTGACCGACACTTTGGGTCGGGCGCCGCCTGCGCTATGCTGGCGCCGCCAACCGGAGGACCCGACCCGTGCCAAAGCATCTGCTGCCCGCCCTTGCCCTGGTCGTCCTGTCGGCCCAGCCCGCCGCGGCCGATTGCCGCTTCACGCTGCATTTCGCGCATGGCAGCGCCCGGCTCTCGCTCGCCGACAGCCAGCTCCTTGCCGATCTCGCCCGCGCCTATCCCGACGGCCCGATGGCGCTTTCGGCCCATGCCGACGACGACGGCACCGCGGCGCAGAACGCCCGCCTCGCCCGCGCACGGGCGCAAGCGGTGGCGAACCGGCTGCGCGCCGGCTCGGTGACGCAGAGCCTAGCGCTTTCCGCCCACTGGGACGCGACGCCGAGCCGCGGCTGGTCGAGCCCGCTCAACCGCCGGGTCGAGCTTTTCGTCGGCGGCTGCTACCCCAGGGCGCATCCCGAGACGCGGCCGCTCGACGCGCCGGGCGCCGCCTTCACCACGCGCGGGCGGGTGATGCTCACCTCGCCGCGCCTGCCGGGGAGCTAGTCCGGCGCCCCGCCCGCGCCGAACTCGACCTCGAGGAACCGCTCGAAGGCCTCGAGGTTGACCGGCTCGAACTGGCCGAAGCCCTGCATCCAGACGGAGGCGTCGCGCAAAGCGTCGGGCTCGAGCTTGCACCACTTCACCCGGCCGCGCTTCTCCTGGCTGATCAGACCGGCGGCGGCGAGGATCGAAAGGTGCTTCGAGATCGCGGCGAGCGACATCTCAAACGGCTCGGCGACGTCGGTCACCGCCATGTCGTCCTCCAGGAGCATGGTCAGGATCGCCCGGCGGGTCGGGTCGGCAAGGGCGGCAAAGACGGCGTCGAGCGTGCGCATGCCGGCAGTCTCGGCGGTGGTGCGGGCAATCGTCAACCGATTGGTTGAATATGGCGAAACCGCCCCTTGCCGCGGCGAGCGGCTCTGCCACAGGGTGCGGCGCGACGGACGCCGACGAAAAAACCTCTTGATTCCAGCAGTTTGCCGCTAGCCGCGCGGGTCCTTGCCGCGCTTGACTCGCTGCGGCACGGAGTCTAGCAAACGCTCGACTGTCCATGGGGGCTTTCGCATGTCGGGTCCGAACGACGAAGAGCGCATCAAGGCGCTCGAGGATCGGATCGAGGCAGCGAAGAAGGCGCAGGCGCCGAAGCCGCACATGGAGGAGCACTACTCCCAGGCCCAGCTCGCCTGGCGGATGGTGATCGAACTCGTCGCCGGTCTCGCGATCGGCTTCGGCATCGGATACGGGCTCGACGCGCTTTTCGGAACGCGGCCCTGGTTGATGGTGCTGTTCATATTCTTGGGCCTCGCGGCCGGGGTGAACGTGATGCTCCGAACCGCGCGCGAGGTCCAGCACCAGGACAAGGCGGCGAAGGCCGCCGAAGACGAGGGGGACTGAACGTGGCGACCGAGACGGAAGGCGCGGAAAGCGGGCTCGCGATCCACCCGATGGATCAGTTCATGATCAAGCCGCTCTTCGGCGGCGATCACATAGCCTTCTACACCCCCACCAACGCCACGCTCTGGATGGCGCTCGCCGTGCTCGCCGTGTTCGGGCTCCTGGTGCTCGGCACCCGCGGCCGGGCGATCGTGCCGAGCCGGATGCAGTCGGTGGCCGAGATGGCCTACGGCTTCGTCTACAAGATGGTCGAGGACGTGGCCGGCAAGGACGGGCTGAAGTTCTTCCCCTACATCATGACGCTGTTCATGTTCATCGTGCTGGCCAACTTCCTTGGCCTCCTGCCGATGAGCTTCACGCCGACCTCGCACATCGCAGTCACCGCGGTGATGGCGCTGCTGGTCTTCTTCACGGTCACGATCCTGGGCTTCGTCAAGAACGGCTCGGAGTTCCTTGGCCTGTTCTGGGTTTCCTCGGCGCCCTTGCCGCTGCGCCCGGTGCTGGCGATCATCGAGCTCATTTCCTACTTCGTGCGGCCGGTCAGCCACTCGATCCGACTTGCCGGCAACATCATGGCCGGCCACGCGGTGATCAAGGTTTTCGCAGGCTTCGCCGCGGTGACCTGGATCGCCCCGGCCTCGATCCTGGCGATCTCGGCGATCTACGCGCTCGAGGTGCTGGTGGCCTTCATCCAGGCCTACGTCTTCACCATCCTCACCTGCGTCTACCTCAAGGATGCGCTGCATCCGCACCACTGACGCAGGGTCCACAAATCTCAGCCAATTTCAAACCAAGGAGTCTAAAGACATGGAAGGCGATATCGCGAACATGGGACAGTTCATCGGCGCGGGCCTGGCAGCCATCGGCTCGGGCGCTGCCGCCATCGGGGTGGGCCACGTGGCCGGCAACTTCCTGTCGGGGGCGCTCAGGAACCCGTCGGCCGCCGCTGGTCAGACCGCCACCCTCTTCATCGGCATCGCCTTCGCCGAAGCGCTCGGGATCTTCGCGTTCCTGGTCGCGCTTCTCTTGATGTTCGCCGTCTGATCCTGAGCTTCCGCACGCCCGGGCGGGCCTGATCCCGCCCGGTGGACCAGGGTTTCACGGAGGACGCCATGGCGACCGAAACCACCGAAGCCGCCGCAGCAGGTGCTGAGGCCGCGGCCCACGGGGCCGAGGCGGCGCCGGGCATGCCGCAGCTCGATTTCTCGACTTTCCCGAACCAAATCTTCTGGCTCGCGCTGACGCTGGTGGCGATCTATTTCGTGCTGTCGCGCGTGGCACTGCCGCGGATCGGCGCGGTTCTGGCCGAGCGCAAGGGCACGATCACCCACGATCTTGCCTCGGCCGAGGAGCTGAAACAGAAGGCCGTCGAGGCCGAGGCGGCCTACGACAAGGCGCTCGCCGACGCCCGCGCCGAATCGGCCCGGATCGTCGCCGAGACCAAGGCGGGCATCCAGGAGGAGCTCGACGAGGCATCGGCGAAGGCCAATGCCGAAATAGCCGCGCGCTCGGCCGAATCCGAGAAGCGAATCGGCGAGATTCGCGCCTCGGCGCTGGAAAGCGTTGAGGCAGTGGCCAAGGACACCGCCGGCGAGATCGTCGCGGCGCTGGGCGTGAAAGCCGACGCCAAGAGCATCGCCGCCGCCGTGGCGGCCCGGATGAAGGGATGAGCGCGATGAGACATGTTCTTCCGCTTTCGCTGTTCGCTGCGGTCGCAGCGGCGCCGGCGCTGGCCGCGACGGGGGCGTTCTTCTCGCTCCGCAACACCGATTTCGTGGTGCTGCTGGCGTTCCTCGTCTTCATTGGCATCCTCGTCTATTTCGGCGTGCCGAAGTTGATCGCCGGCGCGCTCGACAAGCGCGCCGAGCAGATCCGGGGCGAGCTCGACGAGGCTCGCCTTCTGCGCGAGGAAGCGCAGCAGCTCCTGGCCTCCTACGAGCGCAAGAGCCGCGAGGTGGCCGAGCAGGCCGAGCGCATCGTCGGCCATGCCCGCGAGGAGGCGGCCTTGGCCGCCGAGGAGGCGAAGGTCGCGCTCCGGGCCTCGCTGGAGCGGCGCCTCAAGGCCGCCGAAGAGCAAATCGCCTCGGCCGAGGCCGCCGCCGTGAAGGAGGTGCGCGACCGGGCGATCCAGGTCGCCGTGGCTGCCGCCGGCGATGCGGTCGCCAAGGCGATGACAGCCGAGCAGGCGAACGGGCTGATCGACGCCGGGATCAAGGACGTCGAGAACAAGCTCCACTAGGGGACTGCGCTCCGGGAAGGCAGAACCCGGCCCCTCCGGCCGGGTTTTCCTTTTTCGCGTTGTCCCCTGGGCCGAGCGCTTGCTTGCGCTGGCCCGGGCAAGCGCTTTGCGAAGGCGGATCTGGTCGGTGACGCAGGCGGCAAGATCGGTCATCGCCGCGATGTCCTCCTCCCGCCATTCGCGCCTTTCTCCGGAAATGACCGCCAGGGCGCCGAGCGCCCGGCCGTCCTGATCGTGCACCGGAACGCCGAGGTGGGACTGCACGCCGAGCTCGCTCACGGCCAGATTGTCGCAGACCAGTGCGTGGTCTGGAGCGGATTCCACCACCAGCGGGCGGTTCTGGCCTTGCACGTACTGGCAAAAGGAGTGGGACAGCGGCGTTTGCCTCTGTTCGGCCCAGACCCCTTCGAGCCCGACCTGGCTCTTGAAGAACTGG
>JBFKAV010000036.1:0-25063 GCA_041621405.1 Paracoccaceae bacterium | reverse complement strand
GGGGCGTCCGGTGGTGCTGTGGGCGGCGCTCTGGGTGGTTGTGCTGGGAGCGGCGCTGACTGCCGGGCTCAGGGCGCGGCGGATCGTTCGGGGGCTCAAGGGACGGTAGGGGTAGGGCCGGGATGCCCTTGCCGGCCGTTCCTCCCGGTGCGTCAGCCCCGGTTCGCGCCCGACCCGCCCCCCAGGGCGGGCGCGAACCTTCGCGCTTTCATTACACGTAGAGGACTGGCCGTCAGGCCAGCATCGCCACCGGGTTCTCCAGGTGATCGACGATCTTCTGCAGGAGCTCGGCCCCGAGCGCGCCGTCGATCACCCGGTGGTCGACTGAGAGCGTCACCGACATCACGGTCGACACCTCGACCTCGCCGGCCTTGTTCACCACCGGCTTCTTCACACCCGCGCCGACGGCGAGGATGCCGCCATGCGGCGGATTGATCACCGCGTCGAAGTTGTCGATGCCGAACATGCCGAGGTTGGAGATCGCGAAGCTGCCGCCCTGGTACTCGTGCGGCGCGAGCTTGCGGTCGCGGGCGCGCCCCGCGAGGTCCTTCATCTCGGCCGAGAGCGCCGAGATCGATTTCGTCTCGGCGTCCTTCAGGACCGGCGTGAAGAGCCCGCCCTCGATGGCCACCGCGACGGCCACGTCCGAGGGCTTGAGCTTCAGGATCCGGTCGCCGGCCCAGACCGCGTTGGCGTCGGGCACCTCCTGCAGCGCGAGCGCGCAAGCCTTGATGATGAAGTCGTTGACCGAGAGCTTCACCCCGCGCGCCTCGAGCCTGGCGTTGAGATCGGCGCGGAACGCCATCAGCGCGTCGAGGCGGATATCGCGGCGCAGGTAGAAATGCGGGATCGTCTGCTTCGCCTCGGTCAGCCGCGCGGCGATGGTCTTGCGCATGCCGTCGAGCTTCATCTCCTCGAACGGCCGGTCGGCGTAGATCTTGAGTACCGTCTCGGCCGCCGGCCCGGCGGGCATCGCGGCGGCGGCGGCCGCCGGGGCCGCGGCGGGCTTCGGCGCCGGGGCGGCGCCGGGCTTCGCCGCCTCGACGTCGGCCTTGACGATCCGGCCGTGCGGCCCCGAGCCCTTCACTTGGGAAAGATCGAGCCCCTTCTCGGCCGCGATGCGGCGGGCGAGCGGGGTGGCGAAGATGCGCTCGCCCTTGTCGGTGACCGGTGCGGCCGGGGCAGCCGGCGCGGTGGCGGGGGCTGCGGCCTTCTCGGAGGCCCCTTTCGGGGCCGCCTCGGCGGCCGCGTCGGACGCCGTCGGCGCCTCCGGCTTTGCGGCCGGGGCGGAGCCGATATCCGATGCCGTCTCACCCTCGGCGAGGAGCACGGCGATGGGCGTGTTGACCTTCACGCCCTCGGTTCCCTCGGCCACCAGGATCTTGCCCAGCACGCCCTCGTCGACCGCCTCGAATTCCATCGTCGCCTTGTCGGTCTCGATCTCGGCCAAAAGGTCGCCGGAGGAAACCTGATCGCCCTCCTTCACAAGCCATTTCGCCAGCGTGCCCTCCTCCATGGTGGGGGACAGGGCGGGCATCAGGATTTCGGTCGGCATGGTATCACTCCCCTTCCAGGGTCACCCGGTCGAACGGGGCGCGGATCCTGCCGCGCCCGTCGCGAAGGGCCCTGAGTGTCTGTTCGATTTCGGGCGCATGGCGGGATAGCCAGTCATAGGCCGTCTGGTGGCCCCGGCCGCCGGTGAGCGGCCGGCCGGCGTCGATCACGTCTTCGGGGATCAGGCCGACGATCCGGTCGCCCGGGCCGCCGACGGCGACCCGGTAGGCTTCCCTGACGCTGTCCCGACCCAAGACCTGCATGGCTCAGCGGTAGGTGACTTGCTTGACCGCGTCGATGACCTCCTTGGTGGTCACCAGCGCCAGCTTCTCGAGGTTTGCCGCATAGGGCATCGGCACGTCCTTGCCGGTGCAGTTCAGGACCGGCGCGTCGAGCCAGTCGAAGGCGTGGGTCATGATGTAGGCCGAGAGGTGGTTGCCGATCGAGCAGACCGGGAAACCTTCCTCGACCGTCACGCAGCGGTTGGTCTTCTTCACGCTCTCGATCACCGTGCCGTAGTCGAGCGGGCGAAGCGTCCTGAGGTCGATGACCTCGGCTTCGATGCCCTCCTTGGCGAGCCCCTCGGCCGCCTCCAGCGCGTAGGTCATGCCGATGCCGAACGAGACGATGGTGACGTCGCCGCCCTCGCGCCAGACCCGCGCCTTGCCGAAGGGAATGGCGAGGTCGTCGATTGCCGGCACGTCGAACGAGCGGCCGTAGAGGATCTCGTTCTCGAGGAAGATCACCGGGTTCGGGTCGCGGATCGCGGTCTTCAGGAGCCCCTTGGCGTCGGCCGCCGAATAGGGCTGCACGACCTTGAGCCCGGGGATCTGGGAATACCAGGCGGCGTAGTCCTGGCTGTGCTGGGCGCCGACCCGCGCCGCGGCGCCGTTCGGCCCCCGGAACACGATCGGGCAGCCCATCTGGCCGCCCGACATGTAGAGCGTCTTCGCCGCGGAGTTGATGATGTGGTCGATCGCCTGCATCGCGAAGTTGAAGGTCATGAATTCCACGATCGGGCGGAGGCTGCCAAACGCGGCGCCGACGCCGATGCCGGCGAAGCCGTGCTCGGTGATCGGAGTGTCGATCACCCGTTTGGCGCCGAACTCGTCCAGAAGCCCCTGGCTGATCTTGTAGGCGCCCTGGTACTCGGCCACTTCCTCGCCCATCAGGAACACGGCCTCGTCGCGTCGCATCTCCTCGGCCATGGCGTCGCGCAGGGCCTCGCGGACCGTCTGCGTCTTCATCTCGGTGCCCTCGGGCCAGTCGGGCGAACGGTCGGCCTTGGGCGCCGCCGGGGCGGCGGCCGCGGGCGCGGATTCCGGGGCAGGGGCCTCGGCCGGAGCCTCGGCGGCGGGCTTGGACCCCGGCGCCTCGGCGGGCACCTCCTCGCCTTCCTCGACGATCACGGCGATCGGCGTGTTGACCTTCACGCCTTCGGTGCCCTCGGCGATCAGGATCTTACCCATCACGCCTTCATCGACCGCCTCGAACTCCATCGTCGCCTTGTCGGTCTCGATCTCGGCCAGCACCATGCCGGAGGAAACCTGGTCGCCCTCCTTGACCAGCCATTTCGCCAGCGTGCCCTCCTCCATGGTGGGCGACAGCGCGGGCATCAGGATCTCGGTTGCCATCTCACGCCTCCCCCTCGGGCTTGATCATTCCGACGACGTTGCCCTCGCCGTCCTCGACATAGGCGCAGCGGCCGATGCCGGGATAGTCCGTCGGTGGCAGCGCCTCGGCGCCGCCATGGGCCAGCGCCCAGGTATACCGGTCGTCGCAGTCGGCGACCTCGAAGGTCATGGTGCCGCCGCGGACCGGCGAGCCGGGCTCCGGCATGGCGTCCATGCGGCGCATCATGCCGCCGGTGAGCATCCCGCCGTCGCCGATCTGGTCGCCGTCGATCAGGTGGTACTCCATCTCCTCGCCGCCCGGCATAGGAGAGAAGCGCCAGCCGAACAGCCCCTGATAGAAGGCGCGGGCGCGGGCGCTGTCGGTCACGTGGATCTCGAAATGCGGCATCACGCGGCCTCCCCTTGCGGCACTTCGCTGGCGTAGATGTCGGTCCAAAGCTCCTCGAGCGGCGGCTCGGGGCTCTCCTTCGAGAACTCGGCGGCCTCGTTGACGATCTCCTTGATCTCCTTGTCGATCGCCTTGAGGTCGTCCTCGGAGGCGTGCTTGCCGGTCAGCAGGAGGTTGCGGACGCTCTCGATCGGGTCGCGCTCCTCGCGCATCTTCTGCACCTCCTCGCGGGTGCGGTATTTTGCTGGGTCCGACATCGAGTGGCCGCGGTAGCGGTAGGTCATCACCTCGAGGATGTAGGGGCCCTTGCCGGCGCGGCAGTGCGCCACCGCCTTCTGGCCCGCCTCCTTGACCTTCAAGACGTCCATGCCGTCGACCTGCTCGCCCTTGATGCCGTAGGCGGCGCCACGCTCCCAGAGCGAGGGCGACTTGGTCGAGCGCTTCACCGAGGTGCCCATGGCGTAGTGGTTATTCTCGATCACGAAGATCACCGGCAGCTCCCAGAGCTGGGCCATGTTGTAGGTCTCGTAGACCTGGCCCTGGTTGGCCGCGCCGTCGCCGAAATAGGTGAAGGTGACGCGGCCGTTGCCGAGATACTTGTCGGCGAAGGCCAGCCCGGCGCCGATCGGCACCTGCGCGGCGACGATCCCGTGGCCGCCGTAGAAGTGGCGCTCCTTCGAGAACATGTGCATCGAGCCGCCCTTGCCCTTGGAATAGCCGCCGATCCGCCCGGTGAGCTCCGCCATCACCCCCTTGGGATCCATGCCGCAGGCCAGCATGTGGCCGTGATCGCGGTAGGAGGTGACGCGCTTGTCGCCTTCCTCGGCCGCCGCCTCGAGCCCGACCACCACCGCCTCCTGGCCGATGTAGAGATGGCAGAAGCCGCCGATCAGACCCATGCCGTAGAGCTGGCCCGCCTTCTCCTCGAATCGGCGGATCAGCAGCATCTCGCGGTAGAATTCGAGCAGCTCGTCCTTGGATACGTTGGCTTTCGCGGGCGGCTTCTTCTCTGCCATCGCGGGCTCCCTCCCCATGCGGCTGGAATAGTTTAGCGTTAAACTATTCCATAGCAGACCGACCCCGCGGATGCGAGCAGGAATTTCCGCCGGTGCCGGGCGCCCGGCGAATGGCCGCCAAGCGGCAGGATCAGCGGATGACGATCTCGTCGGGGCGGATCATGCCCAGCATCTCGCGCGCGCGCTCGTCGAGCAGGTCGAGGTCGAGATACTGGTCGGAGAGGCGATGGGTGAGGTTCTCCATCGCCGCGACCTCGGCCTCGAGCCGGGCGAGCTCGGCCGCGAGCGCGGTGCGCTCGGCCTCGATCTGCAGGCGGCGGAAGAGACCATAGTCGCCCTGCACGGCGGCGAAGGTGAAATAGGTGCCGGCGGTCAGCGCCAGGCCGAAGTAGACCGCTGCACCGAGGGCGGGCCTGTTGGCGGGATGGCTCATCGCTCTGCCTCGTCGGGCCGCCTCTGGCGGGCGGCTCGCGGGGCACTTTGGCACAAGCGATTCGCGAAGGGAATCCCCTTTGCGAACAAATCTTTGCGCCGCTGCGCCCCGGCTGCGCTAGACTGCGCGGGAAGGGAGAGAGCGATGCCCGGTCCTGCCGCCGATCCGGCCCTGTCCACGCACGAGGTGACGAACCAGCCCGGTGCGCCGCCGCCGCGCGACCCCTGGGCCGACGACGTCGGCCTGCGCGAGGCGGCGGCGGCCTCCGGGGCGGAGGCCGGGCCGCTCGCCGGCTACGGCGCGGGCCTGGCGGGCGCGGAGATCGGCGCAGCCGCCCGCGCCGCCGAGCGGCATCCGCCCGAGCTTGTCCGCTTCGACCGCGCCGGTCGGCGGATCGACGAGGTGACGTTCCACCCGGGCTACCACGCGCTCCTCGATCTAGGGCTCTCGCACGGCTACGCCGCAGGCCCCTGGACCGGCGGCCGCCACGCCACCCATGCCGCGATGGTCTACCTGCACAGCCAGCTCGAGCCCGCGAGCTGCTGCCCGATGACGATGACCTACGCCGCGGTCGCGGCGCTTGCGGCCGAGCCGGCGCTGGAGGCCGCCTGGCGGCCCCGCCTAACCGCGGCGGCCTACGATCCCGCCCGGCGTCCGGTGGCGGAGAAGCGGGCGGCGACGATGGGCATGGCGATGACCGAGAAGCAGGGCGGCTCGGACCTGCGCAGCAATGCAACGGTCGCGGAACCCGCCGACGGCGCCTTCCGGCTCACCGGCCACAAGTGGTTCTGCTCGGCGCCGATGTCGGACGGCTTCCTGACGTTGGCCCAGGCGCAGGGCGGCCTCACCTGCTTCCTGGTCCCACGGCTCCGGCCCGACGGCAGCCTGAACGCGATCCACCTGATGCGGCTCAAGGACAAGCTCGGCAATCGCGCCAACGCCTCGGCCGAGATCGAGTATCACCGCGCCTTCGCCGAGCGGGTGGGCGAGGAGGGCAGGGGGATCGCGACGATCCTCGACATGGTGCACCACACCCGGCTTGACACCGCGCTCGCGCCCGCCGGGCTGATGCGCGCCGCGCTGGCCGAGGCCTGGCACTGGGCGGCGCACCGCACCGCGTTCCAGCGCCGGCTGATCGACCAGCCGCTGATGGCCCGCGTGCTGGCCGACCTCGCGCTCGACCTCGAGGGCGCCCTGGCGCTGGGCTTTCGCGTGGCCCGTGCCTTCGACGGCGGGAGCGAGGAGGAGCGCGCCTTCGCCCGCCTCGCCGTGGCGCTGGCCAAGTACCACGCCAACAAGCTCGCGCCCCGGGTGATCGCCGAGGCGATGGAGGTGATGGGCGGCATGGGCTACGTCGAGGACACGCCCTTGCCGATGCTCTACCGCGAGGCGCCCTTGAACGGCATCTGGGAAGGCTCGGGCAACGTGATCTGCCTCGACGCGCTGAGGACGCTGGCCAAGATGCCGCTCGCCGCCGAGGCGCTGGCCGCCGAGCTCGCCGCCGCCAAGGGCGCCTCGCCCGCCTACGACGCGGCGGTGGCCGCCCATGCGGAGCGCTGGAAGAGAACGCCCTGCGAAGCCGAGGCCCGCGCCTTCGCCGAGGACACCGCGCTCCTTCTCGCGGCCGCCTGCCTCACCCGTACCGCGCCGCCCGCGATCGCCGAGGCCTTCGCCGCCACCCGCCTCGGCCCCCGCCGCCTCACCCCTGGCGCGCTCGACGCGCTCGACGACGGCCCGATCCTCGCCCGCCTCGCGCCCGCCTGACGCCTCTTTTCCCCGTTGTCCAAATACCCCCGGGGGAGCCGGCCCGAAGGGCGGCGGGGGCGGAGCCCCGTCTCCGCGTCAAGGGAGCGCGCGCGGGTGCAGCCAACTCCACCCGCGCCGAGCCGCAGGCTCGGCGCCGGGCCCAACGGGAGGAGCGGGCCGGCAGGCCCGCGACGACGGACGGGAGCGCTCCGACGCCGGCCGCGCTCTTCGCCGGGAAGAGGCGCCGCCTCAGCCGGCGACCGAGGCGTCGTAGATCGACTGGATGATGCGGTCGAGCGCGGCGTTGAACTCCGCGTCCGACTGGCTGGCCGAAAGCCCCTCGGTCAGCCCGCGCGAGAAGCTCGCGATCAGGCCCTTGTTCTGCGCCAGGAGCGCGTTCGCCTCGTCGCGCGAATAGCCGCCCGAGAGCGCGACGACGCGCATCACGCGGGGATGCTCGATCACCGAACGGTAGTGGTTCGCCTCGCTCGGCAGCGTGAGCTTGAGCATGATCTGCTGATCGCCCGGCACCTCCTTCAGGTGCGCGAGGATCTCGTCACGCAGGATCGCCTCGGCCTCGGCCTTGTCGGGGATTGAGATCGTGACCTCCGGCTCCAGGATCGGCACCAGGCCGTGGCCGAGGATCTGCTTGCCGATCTTGAACTGCTGCGCCACGTTGGCGGTGATCCCGGCCTTGTTGGCGGCGCCGATCACCGAGCGCATCTTGGTGCCGAAGACGCCCTTCGCCTTCGCCCGCTCGAGCAGACCGTCGAGATCGCCCATGTCCTTCATCAGCTGGCAGCCGTCGGCCGCCTCCTTCAGACCCTTGTCGCATTTCAGGAACGGGACGACCTCCTTCTCCTCCCAGAGGTAGCGCGCCGACTCCTTGCCCGCGATGTCGCGGTCCATGGTCTGCTCGAAGAGGATCGCGCCGACGACCCGGTCGCCGCGAAAGGCGGGCGAGGTGACGATCCGGCTGCGCATCGCGTGGATCAGGTCGAACATCTCGGCCTCGTTCGACCAGGCGCCCTCGGCGATGCCGTATTGCTTCAAGGCCTTCGGCGTCGAGCCGCCCGACTGGTCGAGCGCCGCGATGAACCCCTTGCCCTCGCGCATCTTCCTGGCCTGCGTCGCGTCTGTCATCGGGGCTCTCCTTTGCCTGGCAACCGCCTCGCTTATGGGCGAGGCGCACGGGCGTTGCAATTCTGTTAGCGCTGACCCCTCAGCCGAGCGCCGCCACGCCGGGCAGCACCTTGCCCTCCATCCATTCCAGGAACGCGCCGCCGGCGGTGGAGACGTAGCTGAACTCGTCCGCCACCCCGGCCGCGTTCAGGGCTGCGACGGTGTCGCCGCCGCCGGCCACGCTGACCAGCCGGCCGGCATCGGTCAGCTCGGCCGCCTTGCGGGCGGCGGCCATTGTCGCGGTGTCGAAGGGCGCGATCTCGAAGGCGCCGAGCGGGCCGTTCCAGATCAGAGTGCGGCAGGCCTCGAAGACCTCGCCGATCGCGGCGACGGTCTCGGGGCCGGCGTCGAGGATCATCTGGTCCGGCGGGCAAGCACCGGCGGCCACGGTCTGCGCCGCGGCGCCGACCTTGAACTCGGCGGCGACGACCACGTCCGCGGGCAGGTGCACCTTGCAGTCCGCCGCAGCGGCCTTCTCCAGGATCTCGCGCGCGGTCGCGGCCATGTCGCGCTCGGCGAGCGACCTGCCGACCTCGAACCCTTGCGCCACCAGGAAGGTGTTGGCCATGCCGCCGCCGATCACCAGGTGGTTTACCTTCTCGACGAGGTTGCCGAGGAGGTCGAGCTTGGTCGAGACCTTGGCGCCGCCGACCACGGCGACCACCGGCCGCTCGGGGTTGCCGAGCGCGGCCTCGAGCGCCCTGAGCTCGGCCTGCATCAGCCGACCGGCGCAGGACGGCAGGAGCCGGGCGATGCCCTCGGTCGAGGCATGCGCCCGGTGTGCGGCCGAAAACGCGTCGTTGACGTAGACCTCGCCGAGCGCGCCGAGAGCTGCGGCGAAGGCGGGGTCGTTCATCTCTTCCTCGGCGTGGAAGCGGGTGTTCTCCAGGAGCAGCACCTCGCCTGCCTTGAGCTCGGCCACCGCGCGCTTGGCCGGCAGCCCGATGCAATCCTCGGCGAAGCCGACCTTCTGGCCGAGCGCCGCCTCGAGCGCCGGCAGGACCTGGGCGAGCGACATCTCCGGCACCACCTTGCCCTTCGGCCGGTCGAAATGGGCGAGCAGGATCGGCATTCCGCCCTTGCCCAGGATGTCCTTCACGGTGGGCACGATGCGATCGATCCGGGTGGCGTCGGTGACCTTTCCGTTCTCGACCGGCACGTTGATGTCCACCCGCACCAGCACGTGCTTGCCGTCCAGCTCCATGTCGTCGAGTGTCTTCCAGGCCATCGCTCGCTCCTCGGGGCGCAGGGGTCGGCTTCATTCAGCCGATCGCCCGGCGAAGGTCAACCGGAGACGGCGGGTTTGCCCTTTTCGCCGCGCCGCGGCGGCATTATGGTCCGCGCCGAAAACTGCGAGCGGAGGACGGCATGGCCGAGACCAAGAATCCCGAGAACACCATCGTCATGGAGCTGAAGGACGGCACCGTCACCATCGAGCTGATGCCCGATGTCGCGCCCAAGCATTGCGAGCGGATGAAGGAACTCGCGCGCGCCGGCGCCTATGACAACGTGGTCTTCCACCGGGTGATCGAGGGCTTCATGGCGCAGTCGGGCGACGTGGCCAACGGCAACGCAGAGAAGGGCTTCAACCTGCGCATGGCGGGCACCGGCGGCTCCGACCTGCCCGACGTTCCGGCCGAATTCAGCCGGATCCCGCACGACCGCGGCACGCTCGGCGCGGCGCGGTCGTCGAACCCGAACTCGGCCAACAGCCAGTTCTTCATCAACTTCAAGGACAACCATTTCCTGAACGGTCAGTACACCGTCTTCGGCCGGGTCGTCTCGGGCATGGAGCACGTCGACAAGATCGTCCGCGGCGAGCCGCCGGCGAACCCCGACCGGATGCTCAGCGTGAAGGTGGCCGCCGATGTCTGACGCGCGCGTCTTCGGCGGCTCGCTGGCCCTGGTCGGGGCCGGCCTCTTCGCGGCCTACCTGGTGTGGCCGGACCCGGCGCGGGGCCAGCTGGCCGAGGACGGCCCGGGCCCCAACCTTGTGATCGAGGTCGCCGGCGAGGCCGAGGGCGAGATCGTGATCGATCTTCTGCCCGACGTCGCCCCGGCGCATGTGGCGCAGATCACCGCCCTTGCGGCCGAGGGCGCCTACGACGGCGTGGTGTTCCACCGCGTGATCGAGGGCTTCATGGCGCAGACCGGCGACGTCGAGTTCGGCGGCGAGGGCGGCGACCTGTCGCGGGTCGGCACGGGCGGCTCGTCGCGTCCCGACCTTCCAGCGGAGTTCTCGAGCCTGCCGTTCGAACGCGGCACCGTCGGCATGGCCCGCTCGGCGGATCCCAACAGCGCCAACAGCCAGTTCTTCATCATGTTCGCGCCCGCGCCGCACCTCGACGGCCAGTACACCGTCGTGGGCCGGGTCGTCGGCGGGATCGAGGTCGTCGACGCGATCAAGCTCGGAACCGGGCAGAACGGTGCGGTGAGCGATCCCGACCGGATGGCGCGGGTCACCGTCGCCGAGTAACCGGCCATCATCTTTCCGCGAGGAGGGATGGGCGCGGGCCCACCCGCTTGGCAGACTGGCCTCTCCAGCCAGAGGAGGTCTGCCCCATGCGTCCGATGATCCTCGCCGCCGCGCTCGCCCTCTGGGCCGGCGCCGCCGCCGCGAACCCCGGCCTATGGTCGCGGGAGTTCCCGCTCACCGATTTCTCGCGGAGCTCGGTCGATCTTTCCGAGATCATGTCGGGCGGGCCGCCGCGCGACGGCATACCGGCGCTCGCCGATCCGGGCTTCCTGCCGGTCGCGGACGAGACCGGGCTCGACGCGCGCGAGCCGGTCGTGGCGGTGGAGATCGACGGCGCCGAGCCGCGGGCCTATCCCTTGCGCTACCTCACCTGGCACGAGATCGTGAACGACACCGTGGCGGGGATCCCGATCGCGGTGACCTTCTGCCCCTTGTGCAACTCGGCGCTCACATTCGACCGGCGGGTCGGGGGCCGGGTGCTGACCTTCGGCGTCTCGGGCAAGCTCAGGCATTCCGACATGGTGATGTACGATCGCGAGACCGAGAGCTGGTGGCAGCAGGCGCTGGGCATCGGCATCGTCGGCGAGCACATGGGCACCGAGCTCGAGGTTCTGCCCACCTGGATCGAGAGCTGGGAGCGGTTCCGCGAGCGAAACCCCGGCGGGCTGGTGATGGTCCGGCCGGGGTGGCCGCGCGCCTATGGCCTCAACCCCTATGTCGGCTACGACGGCGCGCGGCGGCCGTTTCTCTATTCCGGCGAGGACCCGCCGCACGGGATCCCGCCCTTGGCCCGTGTCGTGCGGGTGGGCGACCGCGCCTGGCCCCTGGCGCGGCTGGCCGAGGCAGGCGAGATCGCCGAGGCCGGGGTGGTCCTGGTCTGGGCCAGGGGCGCCGCCTCGGCGCTCGACACCGGGCGGATCGGCGACGGCCGTGACATCGGCCAGGTCCGGGTGCGCGACGCGAATGGCCGCGACTTGCCGCACGACGTGATGTTCGCCTTCGCCTTCGACGCGTTCTGGCCCGATGGGGAATGGATGCTCGGGCCGTGAGCAAGGCCGGGGGCTCTGCCCCCGGACCCCCGAGGTATTTGGAACAAGAGGAAGAGGGGGGCGTCAGTCCGCCAGGGTGACGAGCGCGTGCCGCTTCTTGCCGGCGGTGAGCTTCACCGGCTGGGCGAGGCGGGCGGCGTCGAACATCTGGCCGGGATCGGTCGCCGGGGCGTCGTCGACCCGGGCGCCGCCTTCGGAGATCAGCCGCTTGGCGTCCTTGCCGGTCTTGGCCAGGCCCGAGCGCAGGAAGAGCTGGGCGAGCGAGATGCCGTCCGCAACCTCTTCCTTCGTCAGTTCCAGCGTCGGCAGCTCCTCGCCGATGCCGCCCTTCTCGAAGACCTCGCGCGCCGTCGCCTCGGCGGCCTGGGCCGCCTCGCGGCCATGCGCCAGCGTCGTCGCCTCGTTTGCGAGCACGATCTTCGCCTCGTTGATCTCCGAGCCGCCTAGGCGCCCGAGGCGCCCGCAGTCCTCGACCGGAAGCTCGGTGTAGAGCTTGAGGAACCGGCCCACGTCGGCGTCGGTGGCGTTGCGCCAGAACTGCCAGAACTCGTAAGGCGAGAGCATGTCGGGGTTGAGCCAGACCGCGCCGCCGGCGGTCTTGCCCATCTTCTTGCCGTCCGACGTGGTCAAGAGCGGCGAGGTCAGCCCGAAGACCTCGTGGTCCATCACCCGGCGCGTCAGGTCGATGCCGTTGACGATGTTGCCCCACTGGTCGGAGCCGCCCATCTGCAGCAGGCAGCCGTAGCGGCGGTGCAGCTCGAGGAAGTCGTAGGCCTGCAGGATCATGTAGTTGAACTCTAGGAACGACAGCGACTGCTCGCGGTCGAGCCTTGTCTTCACGCTCTCGAACGCGAGCATCCGGTTGATCGAGAAATGCCGGCCGATGTCGCGCAGGAACTCGATGTAGTTGAGCTTGTCGAGCCACTCGGCGTTGTTGACGAGGATCGCGTCGGCCGTGCCGGTGCCGAAGCTGACGTAGCCCGCGAAGACCCGCTTGATGCCGTGGATGTTCTCGTCGATCTGATCCGGCGTCAGCAGCGAGCGCTCGGTGTCGCGGCCCGAAGGGTCGCCGACCTTGGTGGTGCCGCCGCCCATCAGCACGATCGGCTTGCTGCCGGTCTTCTGCAGCCACCTGAGCATCATGATCTGGATCAGCGAGCCGACATGGAGCGAGGGGGCGGTCGCGTCGAAGCCGATATATCCCGGAACCGCGCCCTTGCGGCAGGCCTCGTCGAGGCCTTGAAGGTCGGTGCAGTCAGCCAGAAATCCGCGCTCCTGCATCACGCGGACGAAGTCGGATTTCGGGTGGTAGGTCATTTGGGCTTGGTCCATTCTCGGCCCCGCGATGCATAGCGGCGAAGCGGGGCAAGGAAAAGGGATGTTCGAGGACGGTCCGGAATGGTGCCTTGGCGCGATGTCGGGGACCTCGATGGACGGGGTCGACGCGGCGATGGTCCTGACCGATGGCGAGCGCGTCCTCGAGCGCGGGGCGCGCGGCTACCGGCCCTATGCGCCCGCCGAGCGCGAGGTCCTGCGGGGCGCGCTGGGGCGCTGGCCGGGCGAGGCCGGGGTGGCGGAGGCCGCTTCGGTGGTCGAGGCCGCCCATGCCGAGCTTCTGTCCGACATCAAGGGCGCGGCGCTGGTCGGCTTCCACGGCCAGACCGTGGCGCACGCGCCGGGAGGGCGCGGCACGCACCAGGCGGGCGACGGGGCGCGGCTCGCGCGGGCGCTCGGGCTGCCGGTGGCGTGGGATTTCCGCTCGGCCGACGTCGCCGCCGGCGGCGAGGGGGCGCCGCTTGCGCCGTTCTTCCATTTCGCGCTCGCGCGCGAGCTCGGTCAGGGGCCGGTGGCCTTTCTCAACCTCGGCGGCGTCGGCAACCTTACCTGGGCCGATCCCTCGAAGGACGCGCCGGAGGCGGACGGCGCGGTTCTGGCATTCGACACCGGACCGGCCAACGCGCCGATCGACGATCTGATGCAGGCCCGCCGGGATGCCCCGCGCGACGAGGGTGGGGCGCTGGCCGCGGCTGGCCGGGTGGAGAAGGCGGTGATCGAAAGGTTCCTCGCCGATCCCTATTTCGCCCGCCGGCCGCCGAAATCGCTCGACCGGGGTGCGTTTCCGGGGCTGGCGGAGGCGGTGGCCGCGCTTTCGGATACCGATGCGGCGGCGACGCTGACGGCGGCGGCCGCGGCGGCGGTGGCGGCGGGGGCCGCGCATTTCCCGGCCCCGCCCACGCGGCTCTATGTCAGCGGCGGCGGGCGGCTCAACGCCACGATGATGCGGATGCTTCGCGATGGCCTCGGCATTGACGTCGCGCCGATCGAGGTGGCCGGCTTCGACGGTGACATGCTAGAGGCCGAGGCCTTCGCCTTCCTCGCCGCGCGGGTGGCGCGCTCGCTGCCGCTTTCGGCACCGGGCACGACCGGCGTTCCGGCGCCGACCCGGGGCGGGCGGATCAGCTGGCCGTGACCACCTGCGCCCGGGCGCGGGCGGCGCGCAGCATCGCCGCGATGTAGAGCGCGACCGCCGCCCAGATCAGCGCGAAGGCGGCGAGCTTGAGGCCCGAGAACGGCTCGCGGAAGACGAAGACGGCGATGAGGAAGATCATCGTGGGCGCGATGTACTGCATCATGCCGATCGACGAGAGCCTGAGCCGCTTGGCGCCGTTGGCGTAGGAGATGAGCGGCCCGGCGGTGACGAGGCCGCAGCCGAAGAGCAGCCAGCTGTCGGCGGCGATGCCGGCGAGGAAATGGCTGGTGCCGTCGGCTTCCAGCCACAGCACGTAGCCAAGGGCGATCGGCGTGAGAAGCAGGATCTCGAGGAAGAAGCCTTGGTTCGGGCCGATCGGCAGGGTCTTGCGGAAGAAGGCGTAGAAGCCCCAGCTGAACGTGAGCATGAGCGCGACCCAGGGCAGGGTGCCGGCCTCCCAGGTCAGGAGCGCCACGGCGCCAGCGGCCAGCGCGATGGCGAGGCGCTGCGCGGGACTCAGGCGTTCGCCGAGGAGGAGCGCACCGAGGGCGACGCTGAACAGGGGGTTGATGTAGTAGCCGAGCGCGGCGTCGAGCGCGCGGCCGGTGGAGATCGCCCAGACGTAGATCCCCCAGTTGACCGAGACCAGCGCGGCGGTGAGCGCGGCCTGGGCGAGCATCCGGGGGTTGCCGAGCGCGGCGCGGAGCTCGGCGGTGCGGCGGACGGCGATCAGCACGGCGCCGGCCACCGGCAGCGACCAGAGCACGCGGTGGGCGATGATCTCCGGCGTCGGGACATGCGCCAGCGCCTTCATGTAGAGCGGCAGGAAGCCCCAGAGCAGGTAGGCGGTGAGCGCGAAGATCAGTCCCGGCAGCGTGTCGCCGTCGGCAGTGCCTCCGGCTGCGTTTACGGGCCTTTCCGTCATTCTCCTTGCCCCCGCTGCCTGCCGCGCCGTGTTATCCGAAGCTGCGGCGGAAGACCATGTCCCGGCGGCCCTCGAATCGCTTGCTGAGGGTATGGAGAGGCCCTAGCGTCCGTTCCGGACGAGTGCTTCCCAGGGAGGGTCAAGATGCGCTTCGCCGAGCGGGTTCGGGCGGTTGCCATGGCGGCCGCCATTTTTCTTGGGATCGGGCCGGCAGCCGTGGCCGAGGCTCAGGAGATTACGCGGCAGATCTCGGTCGACGGGAGTTTCGGCGAGGGGTACGTGAACTGGCCCGGCCTGCCGGGAGGCTACCACTTCAAGGCGCGGTTCATTGCGGTCGATGGCCGGCTCGAACTCTGTGGGGTTGGTGCGTTCACCGACGCCTACACCCGCTCGACGGAGCAGCAGGTGCTCCGCGACACAAAGTTCACGATGAATGGTGAACCGATCCTCGAGGACCTGACCTTCTTTGCGCGGGTGAACCGGAAACGAGACCTCGGCGGGGCCACGGCGAATTGCGCGCGCACCAATGCCGCGGTCCCGAACGGAGACGTGGCGTTCGACATCGACGTGCCGAACAGGCGCTACCGGTTCTGAGAGCCGGGCCCCTCCTGGCCGCCCCGGGCAGGGAGGATTTCGAAGCCCTTCGGCGCGAGCTCGAAGCCCTGGAAGGAAAAGCCCGGCGCGACGACGCAGGAGACCAGCGTGAAGGCGCCGGTAGAACGGGCGGCCTGCCAATGATGGGCGGGGACCACGGCTTGCGGGCGTTCGCCCCGGGCGAGGTCAGGGCCGAGGAGCCGCGATCGGGCCGGGCCCTCGGCCGCCGCCGCGGTCTCCAGGACAAGGGGCGCGCCGGCGTGCCAGAGCCAGACCTCGGCGGCGTCGACCCGGTGCCAGTGGCTCCTCTCGCCGGACTTGAGCAGGAAGTAGATCGCCGTGCCCGCGGGCCGCTCGCACTGCGCCGCCTCGGCGCGCCAGGTCTCGGCATACCAGCCGCCCTCGGGATGCGGCGCGAGCCCGAGCGCGGCGATGATCGCGTCGGCAGTGCCCTGGTCGGCCGCCACCGGCCTCAGCCGCCGGTGTGGCTCATGTGCCGGCTCATCTGGCCGGCGACCTTGTGCCGCGAATAGTCGAAGTCGTGGCCCTTGGGCTTCCGCGCGATTGCGGCGCGGATCGCGTCTTCCAGCCGCGCGTCGTCGGGAGAGGCGCGCAGGGGTGCGCGGAGGTCGGCCATGTCCTCCTGGCCGAGGCACATGTAGAGCTCGCCGGTGCAGGTGAGCCGCACCCGATTGCAGCTTTCGCAGAAATTGTGGGTGAGCGGCGTGATGAAGCCGATCTTCTGCCCGCTCTCCTCGAGGCGGACATAGCGCGCCGGGCCGCCGGTGCGCTCGGCGAGGTCGGTGAGGCTGTAGCGCTCTTCGAGCCGGGCGCGCAGGTCCTTCAGGCTCCAGTACTGGTCGAGCCGGTCCTCGCCGCCCATGTCGCCCATCGGCATGACCTCGATGAAGGTGAGATCGTGGTCCTCGGCGGCGCACCATTCGACGAGCGGGTAGAGCTCGTCCTCGTTCACGCCCTTGAGCGCGACGGTGTTGATCTTGACCCGGAGCCCGGCGGCCCGGGCGGCGCGGATGCCGTCCATCACCTGGCCGAAGCGGCCCCAGCGGGTGATCCTCTGGAACTTCGCCGGATCGAGCGTGTCGAGCGAGACGTTGACCCGCCGGATGCCCATGGCGGCAAGCTCGGAGGCGAATCGGCCGAGCTGGGAGCCGTTTGTGGTGAGCGTCAGCTCGTTCAGCGCGCCGGTCTCGAGGTGGCGTGCCATGGCGCGAAAATAGGTGAGGATGTCGCGGCGGACGAGCGGCTCGCCACCGGTGACGCGGAGCTTCCGGACGCCGAGGTGGATGAAGGCGGAAGTGAGCCGGTCGAGCTCTTCCAGCGTCAGGAGCTCCTTCTTGGGCAGGAAGGTCATGTTCTCCGACATGCAGTAGACGCAGCGGAAGTCGCAGCGGTCGGTGACCGAGACGCGCAGGTACTCGATCGCGCGCTGGAAGGGGTCGATGAGCGGTGCCGTCATGGGGGTAAGGTAGGCTTTGGGCTTGGTCCGGGCAAGCGGTATCGAGGGCGGAGCGAGGGAGTTTGTCGCCAATGTCGCTCGGACCAATGGCGCTCCAATGGCGACTCCCTCGCGCTCACCCGAGGGTATCTGGAAACGGGGAAGATCAGGCGGGCGGCAGCTGGCGGGCGGCCTCGCGGCGGGCGAAGGGCTTGAGCGTCGGCCCATGCTCGGCAAGCCAGGCGCGGGCGCGGGGCGCATCGTGCTTCGAGAGGTCGCGGAGCCACCAGGCGACGGCCTTCTGGAGGAACCATTCGCGCTCGGGCGCGAGCCGGGCGCACCAGCCGAGGACCCGGTCGCGGACCGCGAGCTCCTCCGGCCTGGGGTGGTTCTGGCGGGTCCAGGGCAGGGTCATCACCAGCGCGGCGCGGCGGGCCCAGAAGCTCGGGTGGTCGAGCCAGCGCTCGACCCCGTCGAGGCGCGCGGGGTCGGCGACGAGGCGCTTCTGCCCGGCGATCGACGCGTGGTCGGCGATGGCCCAGGCGTCGAGATCGGGCACCCACGAGGCGATCAGGCCCCAGACCTCCGCGTCGGGGCGGATGCGGGCCTGGGTGAGCAGCTTGGCGGCGGCGATGCGGGCCTCGTGAACATCGGTTTCCCAGAGCGCCCGGGCGAGCTCCAGCCGCTCCCCCAGCGTGAGTTTCTGCCGCCAAGCCTTTGCGAGTTCGTCGATATCCGGGTTCGCGACGCCGAGATACCGGCGCGGGGCCTTGTGGTAGGCGGCCATTTCCGCGGCCTTGCCGGGGCGGGCCCTGGCTTCGAGCGCGGCCAGCGCCTCGGCGGCCGTCATTCCACCGTGACCGACTTCGCCAGGTTCCGCGGCTGGTCGACGTCGGTGCCCTTGGCGATGGCGGCGTGATAGGCGAGGAGCTGGGCCGGGATGGCGTAGAGGATGGGGGCGAGGAAGGCGGGGCATGCGGGCATCGTGATTTTTGCCCAGATGCCGTCGCCGGCGGCCTTGGCGCCCTTGGCGTCGGACATCAACAGAACCCTGCCGTGGCGGGCCATCACTTCCTGCATGTTCGACACGGTCTTCTCAAAGAGCGCGTCGCGGGGGGCCATCACCACGACGGGCACGGTGGGATCGACGAGCGCAATCGGCCCGTGCTTGAGTTCACCCGATGCGTAACCTTCGGCGTGGATGTAACTGATTTCCTTTAGTTTCAGCGCACCCTCCAGGGCGAGGGGATACATCGGGCCGCGGCCCAGGAAGAGCACGTCGCGCGCCTCGGAGAGCTGTTCGGCGATGGCGGCGATCTCGTCGCCCTTGCCGAGCGCCTGGTTGAGCAGCCCGGGCAGCGCGCGAAGCTCGGCGAGCCAGGCCTTGAGCTCCTCCGGGCCGAGCCGGCCGCGGTCCTCGGCGGCCTTCAGTGCCAGGAGCGCGAGCACGGTCAGCTGGCAGGTGAAGGCTTTGGTCGAGGCCACGCCGATCTCCACGCCGGCGAGGATCGGCAGGACGAGGTCGCTTTCCCGCGCGATCGAGCTTTCGGCGACGTTGACCACCGACAGCACCCGGCGCGCCTTGCCCGCCATGTAGCGCAGCGCCGCGAGCGTGTCGGCCGTCTCGCCCGACTGGCTGACGAAGATCGCGGCGGTGTTGGCGGGCACCGGCGGCTCGCGGTAGCGGAACTCGGAGGCAATATCGACCTCGACCGGCAGGCCCGCGATCTGCTCGAACCAGTATTTGGCGGTGAGGCAGGCGTAGAAGGCGGTGCCGCAGGCGACCATGACGACGCGTTCGAAGTCCTTGAAATTGACTGTGGCAGGGAGCTTGAGCGCGCTGCCATCGGCGGAGAGGTAGTGCGCGATCGCGTTTCCTACCACGGTGGGCTGCTCGGCGATCTCCTTCGCCATGAAGTGCTTGTAGCCGCCCTACTCGACCCGGGCGGCATCGACCTGCACGGTGCGGACGGCGCGGTTGGCGCGGCGGCCCTCGGCGTCGCGGATCTCCACGCCCTCGCGGGTGATCACCGCCCAGTCGCCCTCCTCGAGATAGGTGATCCGGTCGGTCAGTGGCGCGAGCGCGATGGCGTCGGAGCCGACGAAGACCTCGCCGTTCCCGTGGCCGATGGCCAGGGGCGAGCCCCTGCGGGCGGCGATCAGCAGGTTCTCCTCGCCTTCGAACAGGAAGAGGAGCGCGAACGCGCCCTCGAGCCGGGCGATCGTCGCTTCGGCGGCCTCGCGGGGGCCGAGGCCCTGGTCCATGTAGGACTGCACCAGGAGCACCACCGTCTCGGTGTCGGTGTCGCTTTCCCAGGCGAGGCCCTTGCCGGCCAGTTCCTCGCGCAGCTCGCGGAAGTTCTCGATGATGCCGTTGTGCACCACGGCGATCGGGCCGGCGCGGTGCGGGTGGGCGTTTTCCACCGAGGGCGCGCCGTGGGTGGCCCAGCGGGTGTGGCCGATCCCGGCGCGGCCGAGCAGCGGATCGTGCACCAGAAGGTCGGAGAGGTTGACCAGCTTGCCCACGGCGCGGCGGCGGTCGAGCCGGCCCTGGTTCACGGTGGCGATGCCGGCGGAATCGTAGCCGCGGTACTCCAGCCGCTTCAGCGCCTCGACCATGATCGGCGCGGCCTCGTGATCGCCCAGAACTCCGATAATCCCGCACATGAGCTTAGTCCTTCTTGGCCTTGGCGGCCTTGAGTTTTTCCCTGAAGCGCAGCGCAAAGCCGGCGCTGTTGGCCTGCCGCGCGCGGCCGAGCCCCAGGGCGCCGTCGGGCACATCCTTGGTGATCACCGAGCCCGAGCCGGTCATCGCGTCGTCGCCGACCCGGACCGGGGCCACCAGCATCGTGTCCGAGCCGATGAAGGCGCGGGCGCCGATCTCGGTGCGGTGCTTGAGGACGCCGTCGTAGTTGCAGGTGACGGTGCCGGCGCCGATGTTGGCGCGCTCGCCCACCGAGGCGTCGCCGATATAGCTCAGGTGGTTGGCCTTGGCGCCCTCGCCGAGGGAGGCGTTCTTGATCTCGACGAAGTTGCCGACGTGCACGTCCTCGGCCAGTTCGGCGCCGGGGCGGAGCCGGGCGAAGGGACCGACGATGGCGCCACGGCTGACATGGGCTCCCTCGAGGTGGGAGAACGCCCGGATCCGGGCGCCGGATTCCACCGTGACGCCAGGGCCGAACACGACGTAGGGCTCGATCAGCGCGTCGCGGCCGATCACGGTGTCGAGGGCGAAGAACACGGTCTCGGGCGCAGGCAGCGCGACGCCCAGCTCCAGCGCCTCGGCGCGGGCGCGGGCCTGGAACGCGGCCTCGGCGGCCTGCAGCTCGGCGCGAGTGTTGATGCCGAGGGTCTCGGCCTCGTCGCAGGTCACGACGCCGGCGGAAAGGCCGCGGGCGCGGGCGAGGGCAACGATGTCGGTGAGGTAGAACTCGCCCGAGGCGTTGTCGTTGCCGACCTCGGCTACGAGGTCAATGAGCAGCCCCGCGTCGGCCATCACCACGCCCGAGTTGCAGAGGCCGATGGCGCGTTCGTGCTCGCCGGCGTCCTTCCACTCGACGATGCGGACGAGCTCGTCGCCCTTCATCACCAGCCGGCCGTAGCGGCCCGGATCGGCGGCCTCGAAGCCGAGGAGCACCACGTCGTGACGCGCCCTTGCCTCCGCCATGGCTTCAAGCGTCTCGGCCTTGATGAAGGGCGTGTCGCCGTAGAGCACCACGGCGTCGCCGGCAAAGCCCCGAAGCGCCGGGCCGGCCTGGGCGACGGCGTGGGCGGTGCCCTTCTGCTCTTCCTGGATCACGACCTCCGCGGTCTCGTCCCAGGCCTTCGCCGCCTTCGCCACCGCCTCGCCGCCGTGGCCCGCGACCACCACGACGCGTTCGGGCGAAAGCGCCCAGCTGGAGCGGATCGCGTGTGCCACGAGCGGCGCGGCGCCGATCTCGTGCAGCACCTTGGGGAGCTCGGAGTTCATCCGGGTGCCCTGGCCGGCGGCGAGAAGGATGAGGGCGATGGGCATGGCGAACTGCTCTTTTCTTATCGGCCGCGACGTTCTATCCGAGCCGCGCCCGGCCCGGAAGGGGGAAGCCGTTCACAAGCCGTTTCCTCAGATTTCACGGTTCGGGCAGGATTCCGCCGCAGGAGGCGCGGGTGAGGACGGTGATCTTCGATCTCGACGGCACGCTGGCCGACACCTCCGCCGACCTGATCGCGGCGGCGAACCACTGCTTCCGCGGGCTGGGGCTGGGCGAGCTGCTCGACCCGGCGGCGGATGCGCTCGTCGCCTTCCACGGCGGGCGGGCGATGCTTCGGCTGGGGTTTTCCCGGGTGCCGGGTTACGGCGAGGCCGAGGTGGACCGGCAGTATCCGGCGCTTCTGGACGCCTACGAGGCCGGGATCGACCGCGAGACCCGGCTCTATCCCGGCGCAGCAGAGGCGGTGGAGGCGCTGAGGGCTGCCGGCTTCGCCGTCGGCGTCTGCACCAACAAGCCCGAGGGGCTGGCCGAGCTGCTGCTCACGCGGCTCGGGGTGCGGGGGCTCTTCGGCTCGCTCGTCGGCGCCGACACCCTGCCGGTCAGGAAGCCCGATCCCGCGCCCTATGTCGCGGCAGTCGAGCGCGCTGGCGGCGCGGTCGGACGGTCGTTCTTTCTGGGCGACACGGAGATGGACGTCGTCACCGCCCGCGCGGCGCGGGTGCCGGTGGCGCTGGTAACCTTCGGGCCGGAGGGGCGGGGGATCGAGCGGCTGGCGCCCGAGGCGCTGCTGGAGGCCTATGCCGACCTGCCGGCACTGGCCGAGCGGCTCCTCGCCTGAGCCGGAGCCCGGCTCAGCCGCGGCGCTGCTCGGCGGCAAGTTCGCCCGCGTCCTTGAACTTGATCGACTCGCCGCAGCCGCAGGCGTCCGTCACGTTGGGGTTGCGGAACTTGAAGCCGGATTCGATTAGCGAGGTCTCGTAGTGGATCTCGGTGCCGAAGAGGAACATCTGCGCCATCGGCGCGATCATCACCCGGGCGCCGTCCTGCTCGACCACCTCGTCGTTGGGGTCGACCTCGGCGACGTAGTCCATGGTGTATTCCATGCCGGCGCAGCCGCCCTTCTTGACACCGATCCTGAGGCCCTTCGAGCCGCCCTTCTCCGTCAGCCGCGCGATCTGGCGGGCGGCTTCGGGAGTGAGGGTCACGGCCTGTTTGCCGGGAATGCCGAACATGGAAACCTCCGGGTGCTCGCCCTCAATGTAAGCCTCCGCCCGCCCGGGCTCAAGGCACCAGCGCAACGAGGCCGAGCGTGGCATAGGCCGCGGCCAGCGCCCAGCCGACCGAGGCCAGCGTGCCGATGATGACGTATTCCGAGAGCACCCGGTCCTCCTGCGCCGTGGTGAAGCGCAGGAGCGACTTCGCCGCGATCAGGAAGCCGACGCCGCCGGTCTGCCCGGCGGCGACGAGCAGGAAGGCGAGCCCGCGCTCCAGAAGGCCGATCATCCGCCCGGCATCCTCGAGGCTGCCCTTGGCGAGCTTAGGCTCGGCGGCGAGGAAGGGCAGCAGGAGCTTGCCGACGCCATGGCCGCCGGCGACCGTGGCGAAGACCGCGCCCGCGCCCCAGAGCATCGCCTCCGGCGCCGCCGCCAGCGCCCCGGCGGGCAAGAGGGCGAAGGCGGCGGGCGGGCTGGCCCAGAGGCCGGCGGCGTAGAGCCCCGGCTGCCAGAGCGACAGCCCGAGGATCGTGGCGAGGTGCAGCGCCTGGTCGGCGAGAAAGCCGCCGAGCCGGTCGCCAAGCGCCCAGACCTTGAGGAGGTCGGTCACGAGGTGGAGGAGCGGCAAGGCAAGGACCGCCGGATGCATGGGCAGGCCGAGGGCGAGCCAGGCGGTGGCGGCCACGATGCCGATGTGGAGGAGCAGCGCCCTGGGCGCCCGCTTGCCGCGCGCCATCCAGCCGGGCTGGAGCAGGAAGTCGGCCACGGCATGGGCGAAGATGAGCGCGGCGAAGGTCTCGATCATCGGTGTCGGCTCCCCCGGAGCAAGCCCATCGGCTTGCCTGGGCCTTTTGAAAGCGGATCGGCTTGCACCTTAGCCCGCCGCCTCGATCAGGCCCAGCGCCGCCTCGATCGCCGGGAACCCCGCCGCGGCCAGCGCCTGGTCGACTGCCTGACGCGAGATGCCGAGCCGCTCGCCAACCTCGGCCCGCGTCGGCGGGTCGGGTGGCAGCATGTGCAGGAGCGCGCGGCCCTGGGCTTCGGTCCAGTCCCGGCTGATGTGGTCGGCCAGCCGCACCGCCGCCGCGAGAGCGCCGCCCGAGGCATGGGCCATGGTCGCGCCGCCCGCGAGTGCGTCGAGCGCCCGGCCCGAGGCGGTGAAGGCGGGTCCGGTGGCGGCGTTGAGGTCATCCGGCGGCTCCGGCACCCCCGGGCCGACGGCCATCGCGATGCGGGTTTCAGCCGGCTTGCCCGCCGCGGCGAGGGCGGCGCGCAGGGCAAGCGCGGCGCGCAGCGCCAGCTCGGGCCGGGCGAGGTAGAGCTGCCAGCCGTCGCCGCGGCTGCGACTGAAGCGCGCCGGAGTGCCCTGCCAGCGGCCGATCGCCTCCGCCGCATCGGTGAGCGCGGCGAAGGCGCGCTCGACATCCTCGCGCGAAAGCGCGGTCGAGCCGATCAGGTCTCCGGTCAGGATGGCGACGGACATGCGCAAGCCATATCGCTTGCATTCAGGAAAAGCAAGCCGCAACGCTTGCTCAGGTCACATGAACCCCAGTTCCAGCCGCGCCTCGTCGGACATCATGTCCATGCCCCAGGGCGGGTCCCAGGTGAGCTCGACGTCGACGGTAGAGACGCCAGGGATCGCGCCCACCGCGTCGGCCACCCATCCCGGCATTTCGCCGGCCACCGGGCAGCCCGGTGCGGTGAGCGACATGATGATCGTGACCGCGCCGGCCTCGGTGATCTCGACGGTGTAGACCAGCCCCAGGTCGTAGATGTTCACCGGGATCTCCGGGTCGTAGACCGAGCGGCAGGCGGCGACGATCTCGTCGTAGAGCGGATGCTCGGTCGTCGAGGGCCGGATCAGCGGCGTGCCTTCGAGCTTGTCCTTGCTTTCGGCGGTCATCGGCGTCTCTTGCGGCTGAAGGAAGTTGTTGAGTGAAGATATAAGGAATTGGGGCCGAGGGTAAAGGGGCAGGGCTTGCCGGCGCCCGCGGCGACGGCGTAAGGGGGCGGGATGAGCGGGCGGTTCTCCTTCCAGGTCAATGCCACCGACGGCAGGGCGCGGGCCGGCGTGATCTCCACGCCGCGGGGCGAGGTCAGGACGCCGGCGTTCATGCCGGTGGGCACCGCCGGCACCGTGAAGGCGATGCTGCCCGGAGCCGTGCGGGAGACCGGGGCCGACATCCTGCTCGGCAACACCTACCACCTGATGCTGCGGCCCGGGGCGGAGCGGATCGCCCGGCTCGGGGGCCTGCACCGGTTCATGAACTGGGAGCGGCCGATCCTGACCGATTCGGGCGGCTTCCAGGTGATGAGCCTCGCGGAGCTCAGGAAGCTCGACGAGGACGGCGTGACCTTCCGGAGCCACATCGACGGCTCGAAGCACCACCTTTCGCCGGAGCGCAGCATGGAGATCCAGGGGCTTCTCGGCTCCGACATCGTGATGGCCTTCGACGAATGCCCGGCGCTGCCCGCCCCGGAGGCGCGGGTGGCCGAGGCGATGCGGCTCTCGATGCGCTGGGCGGCGCGCTCGCGGGAGGCCTTCGGCGACCGTCCGGGCCACGCGCTATTCGGCATCCAGCAGGGCGGCACGTCGCATGAGCTTCGCGCCGAAAGTGCCGAGAAACTGAAGGTAATCGGCTTCGATGGCTACGCGCTCGGCGGGCTCGCGGTGGGCGAGGGTCAGGCGGCGATGCTCGGCGTGCTGGACTACGCGCCGGAGATGCTGCCCGCCGACCGACCCCGTTACCTGATGGGCGTGGGCAAGCCCGACGACATCGTTGGCGCGGTCGCGCGCGGCATCGACATGATGGACTGCGTGCTGCCCACCCGCTCGGGCCGCACCGGCCAGGCCTTCACCCGCCGCGGCACCGTCAACCTCAAGAACGCCCGCCACCAGGACGATCCGCGCCCCCTGGACGATGCCTGCGCCTGCCCGGCCTGCCGGAACTACAG
>JBFKAV010000035.1:0-25457 GCA_041621405.1 Paracoccaceae bacterium | reverse complement strand
GATCGCCTCGGCCTCCTCCCCCATCGCCATAACCCGCGCCTTCGCCGCCTCGGAGGAGACGAAGTGATGCGTGGCGAGCTTGCTGTTGCAGTGCCGGAACACCTCGTCGATCGTGCCCGAGACCTCGCCTCCCTCGATATGTGCCGAGCGCACGTAGTTGGTGGCCGCCACCAGCGAGGCCGCCAGCGCCTCCACCCGGTCGCCATGTACCACCGCCAGATCGGGCCGGTGCTCGGCGAGGAAGTCGGAAAAGCCCAGCACCGTCTTCGCCAGCACCATGTCCTGCGGGTCGCCCGGGCGCTGGTTGAGGTATTCGAAGACCTCGACCCCGGGCACCCGGTGCACCTCGATCTTGGTGAGGCCGTAGCGCTCGAGCATGTGCATCCCCGTCACCCAGAAGCCCACGCGCATCCCGGCGTCGCGGGCGGCGGCGGCGAGCGGCTCGATCTTGCCGAAGTCGGCGCGGGTGCCGGTGACGAAGAGAAGCGAACGGGTCATGCGGCCTGCGGGATGACTGCGGGCGCGACCATAGACACGCCTGCACCCGGGGAGCAAGCAGATGGGACGTGGACGAAGGATGCGGGGCGGCTTATGAGGAAGCCCGCGCCGGACCGGCGGAACCCAAGGGAGGCAGCCCGCACCATGCCGTGGCTCTCCGAGCTCAAGGAAACCCTGCGCCGCCGCCGGCTGTCGCGGCGGACGCCGGCCGAGGTGTTCCGCCGCTACTACGACAAGAACAAGTGGGGCGACGCCGGCTCCCGCTCGGGCAAGGGCTCCTCGCTCGCCGCCACCGAAGAGCTGCGCCGTCTCCTGCCGCCACTCCTCACCGAGCTCGGCGTAACCGAACTGCTCGACGTGCCCTGCGGCGATTTCCACTGGATGGCCCAGACCGACCTCTCCGGCCTTCGCTACACCGGCGGCGACATCGTCCCGGAGATGATTGCCCGGAACCGGGAGGAGCACGGCCGCGACGGCGTGCGCTTCCAGGTGATCGACCTGATCAAGGGCCCGCTGCCCAGGGCCGACCTGGTGTTCTGCCGCGACTGCCTGGTGCATCTATCGAACGCCCATATCGCGGCGGCGCTCGAGAATGTCCGGCGCTCGGGGGCGACCTGGCTGCTCACTACCACCTTCCCCGACGCGCCCGAGAATCGCGACATCGCCACCGGCCAGTGGCGCAAGGTCGACCTCACCAAGCCGCCGTTCCGCCTGCCGCCGCCCGAGCGGCTGATCGAGGAGGGGCGCGAGGGCGTGAAGGGGCAGATGGCGGGCAAGATGCTCGGCCTCTGGCGGGTGGCCGACCTGCCCGAAACCGCGGCGGGCTGAGCGAGTGGGGGGCGGGCTATTCGACCGGCTGCGCGGCGCCAACCGGCGCCGCATCGCGCGGCGGCGGCTCGCCCGGGCGCCGGAATTGACGCCTTTCGGCTTCCGCTTCAACGGGCTTGCCGCGATGCAGGAGGGCCGGTTCGAGCCGGTCGAGACCGATCTCGTGAGCCGGCTGCTGGAGCACACTGACCGTTTCGTGAATGTCGGCGCCAATACCGGCTACTACTGCTGCTTCGCGCAGCTGGCCGGCGTGCCCACGGTTGCGCTCGAGCCGGTGCCGGTGAACGCCGAGATGCTGATCGCCAACATGCGCGCCAACGGCTGGGGCGAGCACATCACGCTCCTGCCCGTCGCCGCCGGCGAGACCCCAGGCTTCGCCGAGATCTACGGCGTCGGCACCGGCTCGTCGCTCCTGCCAGGCTGGTCCGGCAACCCGCAAAGCCTCGCCCACACGGTGCCCGTGGTCCGGCTCGACGACGTTGTGGCGCCGCCGGCGGAGGGAGAGCGGCTTCTCGTGCTGATGGACGTGGAGGGGTACGAATACTTCGCGCTTCGCGGCGCCCGCGCGCTCCTCGCCGCCAGTCCCAGGCCGCTCTGGCTGGTCGAGATCGCCGCCGAGGGCGCGGGCGGAGCGGCCAGCGCCCATGTGGCCGAGACCTTCGCGCTGATGGCGGAGGCAGGCTACGCGGCAGCAGCCGTGCGCGAGGGGCTCGACGCGGTGACCGGGCCGGTGCCGGGCGTGACCAACTACCTTTTCCACGACGCGAGCCTCCGTCCCGAGGCGCTCTTTGATCTCGCGCCGCGATGAGTGGAAACCGCGTCGTCCTCTCCATGCGCTGGGGTCCCCTCTACCCCCCGGCTTACGTCAACGTCCTCCACTCGGCGGTGCGCCGGCACGTCACCGGCCCGGTCCGTTTCGTCTGCTTCACCAACGAGACCGAGGGCCTTGACGCAGGCATCGAGGCGCACCCGATCCCCGACCTCGGCTTCTCGCCCCGCCACTGGCGCCACGGCGCCTGGCCCAAGCTCTCGGTCTTCCTCAATGACCTCTACGGGCTCAAAGGCCGGGCGCTCTTCATCGACCTCGATTCGATGATCGTGGGCCCGCTCGACCCGTTCTTCGAGGCCGAAGGCGCGTTCAGCGCGATCGGCGGCGGCAAGGACTGGCGCCGCGGCGGTCGTCCGGTGAACCCCCCGCTTCTGACCGGCGTCTTCGCCTTCGACCTAGGCAGCCTCGCCCACATCGCCGAGCGTTTCCGCGCGGACCCTGAGGCTGCCTTCGACCGGTTCCGCCTCGAACAGCGCTTCGTCGAGGCCCATGTGGGCCCCTGGACGCCTTGGCCGCCGGACTGGGTGATCAGCTTCAAGCGCCACCTGCGCCGGCCGTTGCTCGTGGACCGGCTGCTGCCCCCGCGCGAGCCCGATGCCGATGCTCGCATCGTCGCCTTCCATGGCGACCCGCGGCCGATCGAGGTGGTCCGCGCCGATGCCGGCCGTTGGGGCCGGTTCCCGCATTACGGGCGCGGCCCGATCCCCTGGGTGCGCCGCTACTGGCTGGAGAACGGATTCACCGAGTCCTGACCGGCGTCAGGCAATCTCGCGCGGATAGCCGAACAGATCGAAATCCCTGCGGTAAAGCTTTTCGGCCAGCGCCTTCGACTCCGTGTCGTAGTAGCTCTGCCAGGCCCGCTTGTCGGCCCGGCTGATCGTCTCGTTCTCGCGCGCGAGATGCACATCGCCCAGCTTCAGGTCGCGGGCCAGTTCCTCGAAGTCGTCGGCCAGCCGCTCGAAGCGCATCAGCCGGTGCACCAGCAGCCGCCCCGCCGCGTCCACCAGGAAATGCGACTGGTTCGGCAGCCGCGCGAAGAAGGTGTCGTTCCAGAACGGTTTCTTCATGCGGTAGCGCAGGTAGTCGGCGAAGCTCATCTCCGCGACCTTGGCGGCGATCTTCGGGATCCGGAACTGCTTCATGAACTCGTAGTGCGATACCGCGTGGTCGTAGGGGTTCCGCACCACGGCGAAGCGGTGATACCGCTCGAACACCTGCGCGCCGAGCTTGCGCTGCACCCCCGCCGCCGTCTCATGCTTCCTGAGGTAGACCGTCTCGGCGGATTGCACGACGGGCAGCCGTCGCAGGATCGAGCGCCAGAGGGTGCGGCGCGGATTGGTGCCGAAGGGCTCCAGCGCCGATGTCAGCGCCGTGCCCGCCGTCTTCGGCACGTGCACGAATATGAAGCCGTGCGATTGAGAGAGGATCATGGCCCAGGCGCCCCCTGCGGCCGCCACCCGCGGCCCCGCGCGTTCCTAGGGAACCGGGAGGGTCCGCGCAAGGGCGGCGTCAGCTGCCCGCCAGGATCGCTTCGACCGTGGCGGCGAGCGGCGGAACCACCTTGGCCACGCCGGGCAGCGACAGGTGATTGGCGTTGAAGAACAGCGGCGCGCCCGCTTCCACCACGCGGCAATCGCCGCCCGGATCGCAGAAGGCGCCGCTCACGTCGAGCCGGTGGACCAAGGGCCCGTCGCCCGCGGCGTCAAGCAGCGCGCGGGAAAGTCGGCTGTAGTCCTCGAAGGCCGCCGTGGGAAAGCCGATCTCGTTCGGCGCCACTCCCTTCAGCCAGATCAGCCGCGCCAGCCGGTCCGGCGGGTCGAAGGCGGCTTCCGGGATCGGGTAGAGCAGCACGACGTGCTTACCTGCCGCGGTGAGCTCCGCCACGTCGGCGCGCAGCTGCCTTGCCATGAAGCCCAGCCGCTCCGGGTCGGAGATCGAGGGGTTCGCGTGGAGCGGCAGCGCGAAGACTCCGTCGTCGCGGACATCGCCAGTCTGCGTGTCGAAGTCGCGCCGCTCGGTATAGCTGTTCCAGTAGGCGTTGAGGACGACCACATCGATCGTCTCCGACGCGACGAGATGGTCCAGCATCTTGCGGTTGTGCTCGGCGCAATACTCGGTGCGCTTCAGGGCCGAGTTCTTCAGGCCGCCGATCGGCACGCAGCTTCCGACCGTCAGCTCCTTCAGCCCGATACCGTGCGCCGTGAGCGCTTCGCCCAGGGGTTCGGCCAGAACGGCGGCGTGGCTGTCGCCCCAGATCGCCACCCGCGGCGGCAGCGGGCCGTGAACGCAGGCCGCCTCGGGGTCGAGCCGGTCGCCCTCCTTCCTCCCGCCGATGCAGCTGCGGTAGCTCGGCGACCACGAGGTCTCGTAGGCCAGCACCCTCAGCACCTCCGGCGACATCCGCCCCGGATAGCCCTCGGTCACGGCCCCGCCGATGGCGAAGGCGGCGATGAGGGCCGCCGCCCCGGCGAGAAGCCCGCGTCCGAGCCGGGGCGGAAGCCGCCGGGTGCGGAACGGTTGCTCGACGAAGCGCCAGCTCGCCCAGGCCAGCGCCAGTGCCGCCGCCACGAAGCCGACCTTGGCCCACAGCCCGTCGGGCCTTTCCCCCAGGATGGCGAGGAACCCGAGGATCGGCTGGTGCCAGAGATAGGCCGAGTAGCTCACCACGCCGATGCCGACGAACGGCGCGGCGGAAAGAACCCATCGTGCCGGAGAGGGCGCCGCGCCGAACAGCACGACCAGCACCGTCCCAGCGACCGGCAGAAGCGCCCAGGCGCCGGGCCAGGCGGCATCCGCCGGGATCAGGGCGAGCCCCGCGGCCACGAGGACGAGCCCCAGCGTGGCCAAGGTCGCCCCGACTGCCTCGGGGACGGCTTTCGCGAGACGTGGCGCCAGCAGCGCCGCGAGCACGCCGGCCAGAAGCTCCCAGGCGCGGGTATGGATCAGGTAGAAGGCCGCCAGAGGCCGTGCGTCACTCGTCAGCACCGAGAGACAGAGACTCAGGCCCGCGATCGCCGCCAATACGTCGATGACTGCGCCTCGACCAAAGCGCCAGAGCAGCACCAGCAAGAGCGGCAGGAAGATGTAGAACTGCTCCTCCACTCCAAGGCTCCAGGTGTGGACCAGCGGGTCGAAGGCAGCCGCGGGGTTGAAATAGTCGATGCGGTTGTAGAACCACACGTTCGGCAGGAAGATCAGGGTGCTGAACGCGCCCCCGCCGTAATAGCGCAACTGGTCCGGCGTCATCAGCGCCCAGGCGAAGGGCAGGGTGACGAGGACCATCGCGAAAAGCGCCGGAAGGATGCGTCGCGCGCGCCGTGCATAGAAGGCACGAAAGCTGAACCGCCCCTCGGCCCGCTCCCTGGCCACGATGCCGCCGATCAGGAAGCCCGAGATCACGAAGAAGACGTCGACCCCGGCATGGCCCGCGCGGATGGCCTCGAAGCCGGCGTGATCCAGGATCACCCCCATCACCGCCACCGCGCGCAGCCCGTCAATGTCTCGCCGGTAGTCCATCCCGATCCGGCGTCAGCCTGCCAGGTCAGCCCAGCGCAGCTGTTCGTTGCGCCTCACCGCCCGCTTGAGCCGCCTGCCCACCACCTTTTCGAAGTCGTAGCCCGGGATCTCGCCCGAGCCCGGCCGCCGAGCCCAGATGTCGGTCTCGCCGATCACGTGGCCCTCGGACAGGTCACGGTCGGCCACCACGGAGGCGCGGGCGAAGCGGTAGACGTCCTCCTCGGGCGCCGTCCGCTCCTTGGGGTTGTTGAGCGCGACCCAGATCTCCCGGCTCCGGTCGATCAGGAACCTCAGCTCGGCGGGGTCCATCGAACAGGAGATGTCGGGGCCCTTGCGATAGCGGGTGTCGGTGTAGTGCCGCTCGAGGATGCAGGCGCCCAGCGCCACGGAGGCCAGCGCCATCTCCGGCCCGATCGAATGGTCGGAGAAGCCCACCACCGCCTCCGGGAAGGCCTTACGCAGCTCGGTCACGCCCCGGAGCGAGACGATCTCGGGCGGGGAGGGATAGAGGTTGGTGCATTCCAGAAGCGCGTAGTCGATGCCCGCCGCGTCGAGGATCGCCACGCTTGCGCGGATCGTCTCGATGGTCTGCATGCCGGTCGACATGATCACCGGCCGGCCCTTCGCCGCGATGTGGCGGATCAAGGGCAGGTTGTCGGCCTCACCCGAGCCGATCTTGTAGGCCGGCACGTCGAGGGTTTTTAGGAAGTCGGCGGCAGCCCGGCTGAACGGCGTCGAGATCCAGATCATGCCGAGCGCCTCGGTGAAGCGCTTGAGCTCGGCCTCCTCCTCGCGGGAGAGCGCGCAAGCCTCCATTACCTCCCAGATCGAGACGTCGGCGTTGGGCGGGAAGATCGACTTCGCCTCCTCGGTCATCTCGTCCTCGACGATGTGGGTCTGGTGCTTGATCATCTCGCAGCCCGCGCCCGCCGCGCGCCGAACCATCTCTTTCGCCACCTTCAGGCTGCCGCCGTGGTTGATGCCGATCTCGGCGATCACCAGCGGCGGCTGCCCGGGTCCGATCTCACGATGGGCAATCTTCATGGGGCTCCCTCCCGGGCGGCTCGCGGCGCCCCTTGCCTAGCGCCGGCTCCCGGGCCCCGCAAGTCCCGGGGCTTGATCGGCGCCGGCCCCCGCGCGATGCTCAGACCTTCCAGGGAGGCCCCCATGCCCATCGCCCGCGCCTGCGCCGCGCTCTACCTCTTGCTCCTGCCTGCCTGCGTATCGCTGACCGAGGAGGAGTGCCGCGCCGGCGACTGGGACCGGATCGGCGTCAGCGACGGCGCCGAGGGCCGCAGCCCCGACCACATCGAGGCCCATCGCCGCGCCTGTGCCCGCGCCGGCGTCAGCCCCGATGCCGAGGCCTGGCTCCGGGGCCGGGAGCGGGGGCTCAGGCTCTACTGCACGCCGGCCAAGGCGTACGAAGTCGCCCGAGAGGGCCGCACGTTGCGCCCGGGCTGCACGTCCGAGGAGATCGCGCGGCTGCAGCCCGCCTACGACTGGGGCCGCGAGTACTGGCGCCTGGAACTCCGGATCCAGGATCTCCGCTCCGAGATCCGCGCGATCAACCGCGAGGTTGTCACGCTTCCGCCCGGCTCGCCAAGGCGCGGCTCGCTCTACGCGCGCCGCTCGATGCTGGTGAGCCGGCTGCATCTCCTGGAGCTGCAGCAGCGCCGCTACGCCACCTGGCCCTAGCCGAAGCGCCCCGCCGCATAGGGCTGGAGCGGTAGGTGCGGTGGCCGGCCGCGGATCAGGTCGGCCACGATCCGCGCCGTGGCAGGCGCCAGCGTCAACCCGATATGGCCGTGCCCGAAGGCGTAGAGCACGTCGCCGCCGCCGGCTGACAGCCCGATCACCGGCAGGCTGTCGGGGATCGATGGGCGGAGACCCATCCAGCTACGCCTGGGCTCGCCGAGATCGGGGAAGACGGCGCGCGCCTCGGCCACCAGCCGTGCCACCCGGTACGGCGAGGGCGGCGCGGCAAGCCCGCCCAGCTCCACCGTTCCCGCGGCGCGGAGGCGTCCGTCCATCGGGCAGAGGTAGAAGCCACGCGACACCGCCGCCGAGGGGCGGGTGAGAAGCGGCACGGCCATGTCCCACTCGGCATGGTAGCCCCGCTCGGTGTCAAGCGGCACCCTGTCGCCCGCCATCCTCGCCAGCGGGCGGGAATGGGCGCCCGCCGCGATCACCACCCGCCGGGCATGGAGCTTCAGCCCCGGACCGGTCAGCAGCACGCCGTCGACCCGCCGTTCCAACACCTCGACGCGGCCCTTCACCAGCTTTGCCCCGGCGCCCAGGACGGCGGCGGCGAGAAGCCCCATCATCCGGCCCGGATCGGACAGGAACAGCGCGCCGGGAAAGAAGGCGGCGCCGACCATCGGCGGCAGACCGGGCTCGAGGCGGGCCAGTTCGTCCGCGCCAAGCATCTCCAGCTTGACCCCGAGGCTGCGGCGAAACGCCATTTCCGCCGTCGCCGCCTTCAGCGCCGCGGGCCTCTCGTAGAGGTAGAGACAGCCGCGGTCGCGCATCAGCGCGGCCCCGCCGATCTCTGCCGCGAGCTCGCGCCACGACGCCGAGGCATCGGCCAGGATCGCCGCCAGCGCGCTGGCGTTGCGCCTCGCCGGTGCGGGAAAGGACTGGCGCAGGAACCGGACGAGCCAGGGCGCGAGCGAGAGCATTGCGGCACGGCGGATCGAGAGCGGCGAGCTGCGGTCGAAGAGAAGCGCAGGCAGGCGCCTGAGCACGTCGGGCGTGCCCACCGGTTGCACCGCGTAGTCGGCGATCGTGCCGGCATTGCCGAAACTCGCGCCCGCGCCCGGCGGCTCGGGGTCGACCAGCGCCACCTCGCGCTTCTCGCCCGCCAGCCGGTGCGCAATGGCAAGGCCGATCACCCCCGCCCCCACCACCGCCACGTCGACGCACTGCATCGCAAGCGCCTCCCCGCCAGATCCCCGCCCGCTCCTGCCGGGCCGGGCCGCCGCCGGCGATGCTAGGCGCTCTGTCCCTGCCGCACCAGCCCGCCGAGCCGCTTACACGATTGCGCGGCCTTCGGCCGCAAGACCTTCCTCTCGCGTCCTCGCCTCCGGCTCGGGACGCTCGGCGAAGATGTTTGAATCCGGAGATTGGAAGGCGCTTCTTCACCGCGCCCCAAGTCCTCCCGCCGGACACCCCCCGTCCGCCGCCGTCGGGTGCGCGAAGACTTTCCGCCTCCCGCCGCACTGCCGTCCCGTTGGCCCCGAAGTTCCCTCGGCAGGAATTCCTGGCACGGGGATCCCCCGTTTCGGCATGGGCATGGCCGCGGGGTATGTTACACGCCCCAAATTCCTCTCCGCCGGGTTGACAGGAAACCGAAAACCTTTGCAATTCAGTCAGTTGACCAGGCATATCACCGTGATATCCCAGTCCCGTACTACGCCCTCTCAGAGACAGGCCTCGATCAGCGCGCGGGTGTTCTCGCGAGTCATCTTCACCGGATTGCCGCCGGCCGAGGGGTCCTCGAGGGCCATACCGACCATCTCGTCGATCCGGTCCTCCCCGACCCCCATCTTCGCCAGCCCCTCCGGGATCCCGAGCTCGGCCCGGAGCTTCGTCACCCGCTCGAAGAAGCCGTCGAACCCGCCCGCGATGCCGAGGTATGCCGCGGCGGCGGCGATCCGGTCGTCGATCGTCGGGCGGTTCATCATCAGCACCGCCGGCATGACGACGGCATTCGTCGTGCCGTGATGGGTGTTGTAGATCGCGCCCACCGGGTGCGAGACGGCATGGATCGCCCCCAAGCCCTTCTGGAACGCCACCGCCCCCATCGCCGCCGCGCTCATCATCTGGGCGCGGGCCTCAAGGTCGGCCCCGTCCCGGTAGGCGCGGGGAAGGTTCTCCAAGACGAGCCGCATCCCCTCGAGCGCAATCCCCTGGCTCATCGGGTGGTAGAACGGCGAGGAATAGGCCTCGAGGCAATGCGCGAAGGCGTCCATCCCGGTTCCGGCAGTCACCGGCTTCGGCATCCCCACCGTCAGCTCCGGGTCGCAGATCGTGACCGTGGGCAGGATCCTCGGGTGGAAGATGATCTTCTTCACGTGGCTCGCCGAGTTGGTCAGCACCCCCGCGCGACCAACTTCCGAGCCGGTCCCGGCGGTGGTCGGCACCGCCACGATCGGGGCGATGCCCGCCGGATCGGCCCGCGTCCACCAGTCGCCCACGTCCTCGAAATCCCAGACCGGTCGGGTTTGCCCGACCATGAAGGCGACGAGCTTGCCGAGGTCCAGCGCCGAGCCGCCGCCGAAGGCCACCACACCGTCGTGCCCGCCGCTGCGGTAGGCGTCGAGCCCGGCCTCGAGGTTCGTTTCGTCGGGGTTCGGGTCGACCTCGGAGAACACGGCCCGACCGAGCCCGCCCGCCTCGAGGATGTCGAGCGCGGCCGCCGCGATCGGCAACGCGGCCAGCGCCCGGTCGGTCACGAACAGGGGTCGCTTCAGGCCGGCGGACTTGCAGTGGTCGGCGAGCTCCCCGATCCGCCCGGGACCAAACTTGATCGCCGTAGGATAGGACCAGTTGGCGCTGGGAACGGTCATGATCTCACCTTGCGGAAATGGTAGGAGCGCGGCCGCGTCACCGCACGGAAGCCGAGCACGGAAAGCGCGCCGCCGCGCCCGGTATCCTTGCAGCCGGTCCAGCAGATCGCCGGGTCGAGGTAGTCGGCGCGGTTCATGAACACCGTCCCCGTCTCGATCTTCCGCGCCACCGACCAGGCCCGCTCGGGGTCCTGGGTCCAAAGGCTGGCGGTCAGCCCGTAGGGCGAGTCGTTCATCAGCGAAAGCGCCTCCTCGTCGTCCTTGACGGACATGATGCCGACGACGGGGCCGAAGCTTTCCTCCTTCATCACCCGCATCGAGTGGTCCACATTCACCAGGATCTGCGGCATCAGGTAGGCGCCGCCGTCGTCCTGCGGGAAGTTCTGCCGCTCGATCAGCGGCGTCGCGCCCGCCTCGACGGCCTCTGCCGTCTGATCGCGCACCGCCTTGGCGAAGCGGGCATTGGCCATCGGCCCGAGCGAGGTGTCGGGCTCGAAGGGGTTGCCGAGCTTCAGCCCATTCACCCATTTCACCGATCTTTCGACGAAATCGTCGAAAAGCCGATGATTGACGTAGATCCGCTCGATCCCGCAGCAGCACTGGCCGGCGTTGTACATCGCGCCGTCCATCAGCACGTCGACCGCCCAGTCGAGATCGGCGTCCTCCATCACGTAGCCCGGGTCCTTGCCGCCGAGCTCGAGCCCGAGTGCGGTGAAGCTGCCGGCCGCGGCCCGCTCGATCGCTGCGCCGCCCTTCACCGAGCCGGTGAAGTTGACGAAGCCGAAGAAGCGGGCCCCGATCAGGTGCTCGGTCGTGTCGTGGTCGAGAACGAGGTTCTGGAAGATCTCCTTCGGCACCCCGCCCTCGTGGAACGCCTCGGCCAGCCGCTCACCAACGAGCAGCGTCTGGCTGGCGTGCTTCAGGATCACCGCGTTGCCAGCGATCAGCGCCGGAACGATGGTGTTGATCGCCGTTAGGTAGGGGTAGTTCCACGGCGCAATGACGAAGACCACGCCCTGCGGCTGCCACTCTATGCGCCGCTCGAAGCGCTCGCTCTCCTCGGCGATCATCGGCGCCAGCGCCTCGGCGGCGATCCCGGCCATGTACTCGGTGCGCTCGTTCACCCCGCCGAACTCGCCGCCGTAGCGGGTAGGGCGTCCCATCTGCCAGGCAAGCTCGTCGACCGCGCGGTCCTTCATCGCGTTCAAGGCGGCGACGCCCGCCTTGACTCGGGCGATGCGCTCGTCGAGCGGCAACGCCGCCCAGGCGCCCTGCGCCGCCTTCGCCCGCGCCACTGCCGCCTCGGCATCGGCGCGCGAGAGCGCCGGCCGCTCGGCATAGACCCGCCCGTCCACCGGCGAGATGCATTGGATCATCCTGGTCATGGCTCTCGGTCCTCCCCGGACCCTAATCAGTAAGCGTTGTAGCCCTCGCGCGCCGAGGGCGGCCTCGCGGTGGCGATGTTCTCGCCGTGGTTCGCCACCAGCGTGGGCTGGCCGAATCGGCCCGCCGGCCGGCTCGGATCGGCGACATAGTTCGCGCCCTCCCAGAAGCGGTCGCGGTCCCGAAAATAGCGCAGCATCGCGGCGTCGAAGCCGGAGCCGTCGATATCCGAGTGAGTGCCCATTCGCCAGTGGCCGTCGAGTGCGTCGCGCTCGGCGGGTGAGCGGGCGAATTCATAGGGCCTGAGGAAGCGGGCGGCGCCGAGATCGGCTCGGGTCTCGGACCAGGCGTTCTCGAATTTCGCGCGGTCGGCCCAAACCGATTTGCGGTCGCACCAGGCGGCAAGCCTTCCGATCGCGGCGTCAAGGCGGTCGAGGAGATGCGCGAGACAGGCGTTGTTTTTCGGTGCGCGGCCGAGACTGGCCTCATCGTAGACGATGTCGGTAGTCAGAAGCCCGTCGGCCTTGCGGTGGCCAAGCCTGCCGGGCGCGGCGGGGTTGTCGCGCGGAGGCGCCTCGCCCTCGGCGACGACCGATATCCCGACGAGGAAGCCCGAGAGCCCGTCGAAGACCTCGGGCCCGGGGGCGTCCATGCGGCGTGAGAGCGTGCCGAGCCCCAGCCGCACCGCCGGGCGCGGGGCGCCGTGGGAGGAGAGGACCGACAGGTGTAGCATCGCCTCAATCCCGCGTCGCAGCGCCCATCACGCCCGTTCCAGCCCGCGTTTCACTTCCCAGTCCGTCACCACCCGGTCCTGCTCCTCGATCTCCCAGCGTGCAGCCCGCAGATAGTGGTCGATGACGAAATCGCCGAATGCGGCGCGCAGCATCTTCGAGCCGTCCATCAGCCGCATCGCCTCCCTCAGGTTCTTCGGGATCTCGCGTACCTTGCCCGCGTGGTAGATGTCGCCCGAAACGGGGGGCTCGAGCTCGAGCTTCCGCTCGATGCCGTCGAGCCCGGCGGCGAGCAGGGCGGCGAGGGCGAGGTAGGGGTTGAGGTCGGAGCCGCCGACCCGGCATTCCACCCGGACCGCCTTGGTCCCCTCGCCGCAGACCCGGTAGCCGGCGGTGCGGTTGTCGAGGCTCCAGACCGCCTTGGTCGGGGCGAAGAGCCCGACGCAGAAGCGCTTGTAGGAGTTGACGTAGGGCGCAAGGAAATACGTGATCTCGGAGGCGTGCGCGAGTAGCCCGGCCATGTAGTGCTTCATCGTGGCCGACATGCCGTGCTCGTCCTTTTCGTCACGGAACGCGGGCTGGCCCTTCTTGGTCCAGAGAGACTGGTGGATATGGGAGGACGATCCGGCCCGGTCGGTCGCGTACTTCGCCATGAAGGTCAGGCCGCGGCCGTGCTGGTGGGCGATTTCCTTGCACCCGGTTTTCACGATGGCATGCATGTCGGCGGTGTCGAGCGCATCCGAGTAGCGGACGTTGATCTCCTCCTGGCCCGCCTCGGCCTCGCCCTTGGAATTCTCGACCGGGATGCCCGCGCCATATAGCCCATTGCGGATCGCCCGCATCAGCGGCTCCTCCTTGGTGGTGCCCATGATCGAGTAGTCGGTGTTGTAGCGCCCGAGCGTCTGTAGGTCTCGGTAGCCCTCGTCGAACATCTGGTCGAAGGACTTGTCGAAGAGGAAGAACTCGAGCTCGGTGGCCATCATCGGCGAGAAGCCAATATCCTCGGCGCGTTTCACCTGCCGCTTCAGCATCGCGCGCGGCGAATGCGGCACCTCCTCGTGGGTGTGGTGGTCGAGCACGTCGCAAGTGACCATCGCGGTGCCGGGCAGCCAGGGGACGCGGCGAAACGTCGAAAGGTCGGGCTTCATCACGTAGTCGCCGTAGCCCTTGACCCAGCTCGTCGCCTCGTAGCCCTGCACGGTGTACATCTCGATGTCGGTGGCGAGGAGGTAGTTGCAGCAATGCGTCTCCTCGTAGGCGCTCTCGACGAAATGAACGGCGTGAAACCGCTTGCCCTGGAGCCGACCCTGCATGTCGACGATGCAGACCAGAACGGTGTCGATCTCGCCCTCGTGGACGGCCTTCTTCAGTTCCGCGAAGCTCAGGTTGCCCGGCATGTCCTTCCTCCCGGTCAGCGGCGGGCGCCGATGGGGGCGCCCGCCTGTTCTCGTTTGCTGGCCAAGGCTCAGGTGTAGCGGTAAGGAGGCCCGGCCTTCCGCATCACATCGTTGTATTGCTTGATGATCGCGACCACCTTGGCCTTGGTCTCGCTCTCGGCGGCGATCTCGTCCCAGAACGCGGACGCCGCTTCCTCGACCTGCGCCCATTCCGCATCGGGAATGGTGGTGAGCTGCAGCTTGTCGCCGTTCACGCGCAGGTCGGCCTCCCCGGCCCAGTACCAGTGCTGCCGATAGTAGTGGCTCTGCTCGAAGCAGACCTTCAGGAGCTCCTGGAGGTGCGGCGGGACCTCGTTCCAGCGATCCTGGTTGGCGAAGAAGTGGCCGATCCAGGCGCCGGAGATGTTGTTGGTCAGGAAGTAGTTGGTCACGTTGGCCCAGCCAACCGTGTAGTCCTCGGTGATTCCCGACCAGGCGATGCCGTCGAGCTCGCCGGTCTGTACCGCGACCTCGATGTCCTCCCACGGAAGCGTCACCGGCACCACGCCGAATTGGGCGAGGAAGCGGCCCGCGGTGGGGAAGGTGAAGACCCGCTTGCCGTTCAGGTCGGCGAGCGAGTTCACCGGGTCCTTGGTGGCGAAGTGGCAGGGATCCCAGGCGCCGGCCGAGATGTGCTGCACGCCGACCTTGGCGTATTCCTCCTTCCAGATCGCGTCGAGCCCGTGCTTGTAGAACAGCGCCGGCACGTCGAGCGAGTAGCGGAGCGCCAGCGGGAAGTAGCCGCCGAACACGGTGACCTCGGTGGGCGAGGCCATCGAATCGTCGTCGGACTGCACGGCGTCGATGGTGCCCGACTGCATGGCGCGGAAGAGCTCGGCTGTGGGCACCAGTTGGTCGGCGGTGTAGAGCTCGATCTCCATCTGCCCCGCCGCGATCACGTTGAAGCTGTCGATCGCGGGCTTGATCACCTGCTCCGCGAGCGCCGGGCCCGCATAGGTCTGCAGCCGCCACTTGATCGGCGCCTGCGCCTTCACCGTGACAGGGGCAGCCAGGGCGGCGGCGCCGCCGATGGCACCGGTGGCAAGGAACTTCCGTCTCGTGGTCATGGGTCTTACCTCCTTGTTTTGGGCCTGGGCCCGGTTGGACGGGGCGGCTTGCCCGCCCTTTCGAAGTTTCATCTCCCGTAGACCGTCTCGGGCAGCCAGAGCGCGATCCCCGGGAACGCCATCAAGAGGATCAGCGCCAGGATCATCACGCCCACGAAGGGGAAGGCCGAGAGGTAGATGTCTCTCAGCCGGATCTCGGGCGGGGTCATTGCCCGCATCAGGAACAGGTTATAGCCGAACGGCGGCGTGAGATAGGCGATCTGGCAGGTGATTGTGTAAAGGACACCGTACCAGATCAGCACCTGATCGCGCGGCAGCCCGAGGTCGAGCGTGGCCACCAGGGGCACATAGAGCGGCGCCACGATCACCAGCATCGCGGTATCGTCGAGGAACATGCCCATGACCAGGTAGGATAGCTGCATGAGGATCAGGATCTCCCAGGCCGAGAGCGCCAACCGGTCGACGAAGAGGCCCTCGATGGCGCGCACCGCGCCGAGCCCGTCGAATACCGCGCCAAACGTCAGTGCGGCGAGGATGATCCACATGAACATGCAGGAGATGGCGAGCGTGTTTCGCGTGGCGGTCTCGAACACCTCGCGGGTGAATCGGCGCTTCCAGACCGCCGCCCCAACGGTCACCAGCGCGCCCACGACCGAGCTCTCAACGAGGCTGGTCCAGCCGTTCACGAAGGGCACCATCATCGTCAGGAAGATGGTGAGCGGCAGGAGCCCCGCGCCGAGGAGCCGGACCTTGTGGCGGAAGTCGATCTCGGCGCGCTCCTCTTCCGGCAGCACCGGCCCGAGATGCGGCTGCAGCCCGCAGCGCGCCCAGATGTAGATCACGAACATCGCCGCCATCATCAGGCCCGGGATCGCGCCGGCGAGCCAGAGCTGGCCCACCGGGGCACGGGCGATCATCGCGTAGAGCACCAGCACCACCGAGGGCGGAATGAGGATGCCCAGCGACGAGCCGGCCTGGATCACGCCGGTAACCATCTGCTTGTCGTAGTTGCGCCTGAGGAGCTCGGGCAGCGCGATGGTGGCGCCGATCGCCATGCCCGCGACCGAAAGCCCGTTCATCGCCGAGATCAGCACCATGAGGAGGATCGTGCCGATGGCGAGCCCGCCGGGGACCGGCCCGAACCAGACGTGGAACATCCGGTAGAGATCGTCGGCCAGCCGGCTCTCGCTCATCACGTAGCCCATGAAGACGAACATCGGCAGCGTCAGCAGCGGATACCACTTCATCAGCTTCATCGCCGCGCCGAAGGCGAGCCCCTCGCCGCCGGTGCCCCAGAGCCAGAGCGCCGCCACCACGGCGACGAAGCCGATCACGCCAAACACCCGCTGGCCGGTCATCATCATGACCAGCATCGTCGAGAACATCAGGATGGCGATCATCTCGTGGGACATCAGATCTCGACGCCCCGAATTGCCGCGATGTCGCGCAGGAACAGAGAGACCGACTGCAGCAGCATTAGCAGGAAGCCCGCGCACATCACCACCTTGATCGGCCAGAGGTAGGGCCGCCAGGCCGAGGGGTTCCGCTCGTTGTACTGGATCGAATATGCGGTGCTGTCGATCGCGCCGTAGACCAGCACCGAGAGGAACACGAGCACGAGCACGATGGTGAAGGCGTCGAACCAGGCCTTCCGTGCCGGGCTCCAGTCGCCGTAGAGCAGATCCATCCGCACATGGCTGCCGATCTGCATCGAGTAGGGACCGCCGAGGATGTAGTAGGCGACCATCACGAACTGGGCCATCTCGAGGGTCCAGAGCGAGGGGTTGACCGGCAGGCCGAGGTCGCTGCCGATCTTGGTCGCCGAGGACCAGAGCAGGATCCCCATCAACACGAACAGCAGATACATGGCGAAGCGCCCGACGCGGCGGTTCAGCCCATCAACGACCCTCACATAGGCGATGGCCCAGCGCGGCATGGCTCCCCCTGCGCTCACCGCCCTGTCTGCCCGCCATCCGCAACTTCGCGCCGGCCCGGCGAAACAGCCGGAGGCGAGGGCGGGGGCCCGGTGAATCTTGTCCCGTTCTTTCCCGACACGCTCCACCGGCCCCCGCGATTCTGTCAACCGGCTTTCGCTCGATTTCTCCCGGCGGTTGTTTTTGCAGGAGTTTTCGGCAAGAGGCGCGGGATCAGACCGGCGTGACGTGGCGGTGCCGCATTCCCGTGAGCGCGTTGCCGACGAGCGCCGCGAGCAGGATCGCGCCGCCCGCGAAGGTGCCGGCGCTCGCGGTTTCGGCGAGGATCAGCCAGACCCAGACCGGCGCCAGCATCACCTCGACCATGCTGAGGAGCGCGAGGTCGGCGGCCGGCAGCGCCCGGCTGCCGACGGTGAAGCAGGCAAGGCCGCCGCCAAGCAGCACCACCCCCATCACCAGCGCCAGCGCCGCGTCGCGCGGCGCCACGGCGAGGCCTTCGCCGGTCAGCGTCAGCACTGCCGCCGCTGCGAGCGCCGAGAACACGCCGCCGAGCATCGTGGCGGGGAACATGTCTCCGAGCCGCCCGCGCCGAAGCGCGAGCGTAAAGACCGAGAACCCCGCAGCCGAGGCGAGCGCGGCGAGGTTGCCCCAGAGCGCGCCGATCTCGAGCCCCTCGCGCACCATCATCAGGATCCCCACCGTCGCTACGACGATCGCCGCCCAGGTGCCCCGCCGCACCGGCTCGCGCAGGAGCGGCCAGGCCAGGAGCGCCGTGATCAGCGGCGCCGCAGCGAACAGGAACACCGCGTTCGCCACGGTGGTGGACTGGATCGCGTAGATCGCACCCGCGAAGGCGAAGACCAGCGCGAGTCCGCCGGCGAGTCCGGGCACCCCCGCCGCCCTGATCCGCGACAAGGGCCGGCCGGCCGAGCGCCAAGTAATCAAGGCGAACAGCACCGGTGCCATCCCGAGCGAGCGCCAGAACAGGATCTGCCAGGTCGTCGCCTCGCCGATCAGCCGGATCGCGAGCCCCATCATCGACCAGAGCACCGCGCCGCCGACGACCAGCGCCGCGCCCCTCAGATAGGATGTCTCCACCGCCCGACCCTTCCTGCTCCCGCCGGTAGCGTTGGCGGCGCGGCGCGTGGCCGTCTCGCCCGGGACCGACGCCTGGAGAGGTCGCTTCCGGACAGAACCGGCGGCACGCGGGCCGAGCCTGGCCGGGCCGAAAGCCCGCAGAGAAGCGCTCCGGCCGCGGGCGCCCCGGGCCTGGAGCGGGACCGTGGCAAGAAGGATTGTGGCAGGAAGAACCGCGCAGAGGCGGGCCGCGGGGCGCCTCCCCTCCCCCTCCGTGGGGAGGGGATGGGGGTGGGGGCGCCTCCCGTTGGGGTCGTGCTCCCTGACCGGACCCCAGGCCCTAGCGGAGCCGCGCCTCGGTCTTGGCGTCGAAGGCCTGCACCTGCTCGGGGCTGAAGCTCAGGCCGACCTTGCTGCCCTCCGGCGCCGGCCTGTCCTCGCGCGCCTCCACGACGATCCGCTCGCCGGAGTCGGCCGAGAGGTAGACGTAGGACACGCCGCCAAGGGCCTCGGTGTGCTCGACCCGGTGGGTGCTGCCGCCCAGATCGATCGCCAGCTGCTGCGGCCGGAGCCCCAGCGTCACCTCCGCGCCGGCGCCGGGGAGCGTGCAGGGAAGCCGGATCGGCTCTGCCGAGAACCCAGGCGCGCGCACCGCCCCGGCCTCGACCCGGCCGGTGGCGAAGTTCATCGCCGGGCTGCCGATGAAGCCCGCGACGAACCGGTTCGCCGGGTCGTGGTAGAGCTCCAGGGGGGCGCCCACCTGCTCCACCCGCCCGGCGCGCAGGACCACGATCTTGTCGGCCATCGTCATCGCCTCGACCTGGTCGTGAGTGACGTAGATCATCGTCGCGCCGATCTCCTTGTGCAGCCGGGCGATCTCCACCCGCATCTCGACCCGGAGCTCGGCGTCGAGGTTCGACAGGGGCTCGTCGAACAGGAACACCTCGGGGCCGCGCACGATTGCCCGGCCGATCGCCACCCGCTGGCGCTGGCCGCCCGATAGCGCCTTCGGCTTGCGGTCGAGCAGCTCCTCGAGCTTGAGGATCCGCGCCGCCTCGTCGACCTTGGACTTGATTTCGGCCTTCGGGTGGCGGTTCATGCGGAGCCCGAAGCCCATGTTCTCGGCGACCGTCATGTGCGGGTAGAGCGCGTAGGTCTGGAACACCATCGCTACGCCGCGCTCGGAGGGGTCCTCCCGCGTCACCTCGCGCCCGCCGATGCGGATCGCCCCCGAAGTGGTCTCCTCGAGCCCCGCCACCATTCTGAGCAGCGTGGACTTGCCGCAGCCCGAGGGCCCGACGAAAACGCAAAATTCGCCATGCGTGATGTCGAGGTCGACCCCGTGTATGACCTGCGCGTCACCGAACCGCTTGACGACGTTCTCCAGCGTTACTCCCGACATCTCATTCCCCCGCCTGTCTGATCCCTTCCGGAAAGCGCCAGCTTTCCGCATCCGCCGAGATCGACGCCGCCGCCGACTTCGTCCTCGGCACAAGCGCTTCGAGCGCCTTGAGGCTGGTCCGCCCCGTCGTGCTGGTGACGCTTAGCGCGCCCAGCACCCGCCCGCCCGCCGAGAGGATCGGCAGCGCCACGCAGATGATGCCCGGCTCGTGTTCCTCGCGGTCGAAGGCGAAGCCCCGCGCGCGGATCGCCTTCAGCTCGGCCTGCAGTGCCGCCGCGCTGGTCAGAGTCGTTTCGGTGTAGCGGTGATACGATTGCTGCGCGAGCGCCGTCTTCAATTCGGCTTCGGGCAGGAAGGCCAGCATCGCCTTGCCGAGGCCGGTGCAATAGGCCGGCCCGACTTTCCCCGCCTGCGAGAACATCTCGACCGGCTCGCGCGCGTTGCGTTTGTCGACATAGAGCACCTGGCCGAAGTCGAGCTGCGCCAGGTGCACGGTCTCGCCCACCTCGCGCGCGAGCGCGTCCACATGCGGCCGCGCCACCGGGGCCAGCGACGACTGTCGCCAGGCTGCGTGGGCGAGGCGCACCAGGCGCATGCCCGGCGTGTAAGTGCCGCGCTCGGGATCGTGGGCGAGCATGCCCTGCTTGGTCAGCGTCTGTACCAGCCGGTAAAGGGTGGCCTTGGGATAGGGGCTTGATTCGAGCAGCTCCGAGAACCGCACTGGCCGACCGTAGGCGGCAATCCGGTCGAGCACCTCCAGCGCCTTGCCCACGGTGCCTTCGCCCTCGCTCATGCGTTCTCCCGTCGCGTCCCGGGCCAGTCACGGTTTGCGTTCCGCCCCAAGAATCTGTTGACAAGCATAGGCGATTCGCCAATATGATTTCAATATACAAAACAGAGTTTCATATATTGAAACTAATGGATCTTAGGAACCCAAGGGAGGACCACATGTTCCAGATCACCCGGCGCGCCGCTCTGGCGCTGACCGTTGCTGTCGTTGCCGCGGGTGCAGCCCAGGCGCAGGAGAAGCGCGTGCTGCGCTACTACGCCGACTTCGATCCGGCACCGCTCGCCGCCTTCGAGGCGGCGATCGCCGAGTTCGAGGCGCAGCACCCCGAAATCGACGTGCAGCTCCAGAACTTCGACCACGAGGGCTACAAGACGGCAATTCGCAACTTCCTCACCGCCGACGCGCCGGACCTTGCCAACTGGTATGCCGGCAACCGCATGGCGCCGTTCGTCAACTCGGGGCAGTTCCTGGACGTGACCGACGTCTGGGAGGAGAACGGGCTCGACGAAAAGCTCGCGTCGGCCGCGGCATCGATGACCATCGACGGCAAGAAGTGGGGCGTCCCCTACACCTACTACCAGTGGGGCATCTACTACAACAAGACCGTCTACGAGCAGGTCGGCGCCGAAGTCCCCGAGACCTGGGACGAGTTCGTCGCGAACTGCGAGAAATTCCAGGCCGCCGGCATCGACTGCCTGACCACCGGCACCAAGGCGCTGTGGCCCGGAGCGGGGATCTTCGACTACATGAACCTGCGCACGAACGGCTACGAGTTCCACATGGCGCTCACCCAGGGCGAGATCCCGTGGACCGACGACCGCGTCAAGGCGACCTTCGCGGAATGGGCCAAGGTACAGCCCTACATCACCGCGAACCACGCCGCGATCGACTGGCAGGACGCCGCCGCGCTGCTCGTGCAAGGCAAGGCCGCGAACTACGTGATGGGCAACTTCGCCGTCGCGGTGTTCAAGGAAGGCGGCATGACCGACGAGACGCTGGGCTTCATGCCGTTCCCGACGATCAACCCGGACGTGCCGCGCGCCGAGGAGGCGCCGACCGACACGGTGCACATCCCCGTCGGCGCCAAGAACGTGGACGACGCGAAGACGTTCCTCGCATTCCTCGCCACCGCCGAAGTTCAGTCCAAGCTGAACGAAGGTCTGGGTCAACTCCCGATCAATGGCGCCTCGACGGTGGGCGACGATCCGTTCATCCAGGCGGGCTTCGAGCTTCTGTCGACCACGCCGGGCGGCATCGCCCAGTTCTTCGACCGCGACGCGCCGGCCGAGATGGCGAAGATCGGCATGGAGGGCTTCCAGCAGTTCATGGTCCAGCCCGACCAGATCGACAACATCCTCGAACGGCTCGAGCAGGCCCGGGGACGCATCTACAAGTAGCGCGCAAGACAGGGCGGCCGGACAAGTTCCGGCCGCCCTGCTCGCCTCGGCTTCGGGGCGCGTACTCGGGGAACCCGACAGCGGAGGGCGGTGAAGATGGCCGTGGCGATGGCGCAGAACCCCAACCCCAGGCGGTCCTGGTGGCGGCAGAACCAGCAGCGGCTCACGCCTTGGCTGTTCCTCGCCCCCGGCATGTTCATGTTCGCCATCTACGTGATCTGGCCGATCTTTGAGAGCTTCTGGCTGTCGTTCTACGACTGGGACGGTCTCGGCCAGAAGGCCTGGCTCGGCTGGTCGAACTACCGCGAGCTCTGGGACGACCCCGCCTTCTACACCTCGCTGAAGAACAACGTCATCTGGCTGGTGCTCTACCTGCTGGCGGTGCCTGCGGGCCTTTTCATCGCCATCTTCCTCAACCAGACGGTCACTGGCATCCGCATCTACAAGTCGCTCTTCTTCTTCCCGTTCGTGATCTCCCAGGTCGTCGTCGGGCTGATGTTCTCGTGGTTCTATGCGCCAAACTTCGGGCTCTTCTACAAGCTTATCGAATGGCTGACCGGCACCGGCGTCGCGTTGCTGGCCGACCCCGACCTCGTCACTTACGGCATCATCGCCGCCGGTCTCTGGCCCCAGATCGCCTACGTGATGATCCTCTACCTGACGGGCCTGAACAACGTCGCCCCCGACCAGGTCGAGGCGGCGCGGCTCGACGGCGCGAAGGGGTGGCGGATGCTCTGGCACGTGATCCTGCCGCAGCTTCGCCCCGCCACCTTCATTGCCGTCGTCGTCACCGTGATCGGGGCGCTCAGGAGCTTCGACCTCGTCTCGATCATGACCGACGGCGGCCCGTTCGGCTCCTCCCGGGTGCTCAGCTTCTACATGTATGAGCAGGCGCTCTCGGAATACGGCTACCGGATGGGCTACGGCGCGTCGATCGCGGTCGTGCTCTTCCTCATCATGATGGTCTTCATCAGCGGGTTCATCTGGAAGATGGTCCGCGACGAGCGGGAGGGCTACTGAGATGTTCCCCCGCCCCGTCCAGCAGGTCGGCCCCGGCGCTACCTCCGCCTACCAGGCCGCGCTGCCCGTCGCGCTCCTCTTCTGGCTCCTGCCGCTCCTCGGCGTCGCGCTGACCTCGCTCCGCCCCGCCGCCGACCTCGCCTCCGGCAACTACTTCGGCTGGCCCTCGGCGCTCGCCTTCGAGAACTACGCGGCGGTGTTCCAGAACTCGCCGATCGGGCGCTACATGCTGAACTCGCTAATCGTCACCGTGCCGACGGTGATCGGCGCCGTGGCGCTCTCCTGCCTCACCGGCTTCGCCCTCGGCGTCTACAAGTTCCGCGGCAACCTTTTGATCTTCTTCCTCTTCGTCGCCGGCAACTTCGTGCCCTTCCAGATCCTGATGGTCCCGGTCCGCGACATGACGGTGAACCTCGGCCTCTACAACAGCTACACCGGCCTCATCCTCTTCCACGTCGCCTTCCAGACCGGGTTCTGCACGCTCTTCATGCGCAACTTCATCCGCGCGCTCCCCCGCGAGCTGATCGAGGCTGCCCGGGTCGAGGGCGTCGCCGAATGGCGGATCTTCTGGTTCATCGTCCTGCCGCTCATGCGCCCCGCCATCGCCGCGCTCAGCGTCCTGATCTTCACCTTCATCTGGAACGACTACTTCTGGGCCACCGTGCTCACCACCTCGGCCGAGACCCAGCCGGTCACCGCCGGGCTCTACTCGCTCAACGGCCAGTGGATCGCCCAGTGGCACCTGGTCTCGGCGGGCTCGATCCTGGCCGCGCTGCCGCCGGTGATGATGTTCTTCGCCATGCAGCGCCACTTCATCGCGGGCCTGACGCTCGGGGCCGTGAAGTGATCCAATGCTGGAGGCTCGACGACGGCCGCCAGACGCTCGTCCTGGCGGCCCGGCGCGAGCGCCTGCCCGAGGTCGTCTACTGGGGCGCCGCGCTGCCTCAAGACGAGGACCTGCAGACGCTGCACGCGGCCCACGAGCTCGACGTCACCGGCGGCATGCTCGACGCCAACCCCGAGCTCTCGATCTGCCCCGAGGCGAGCCGCAGCTTCCCCGGCCAGCCGGGGATGATCCTGCGCGACACCGACGGCACCCCGCTCCTGCCGAAGTTCTGCTTCGAGCGCGCCGAGGAGGCCGGGGGCCGGCTGACGCTCACCTACGCCGACACGACGAGCCTCCTGACCTACACGGCCGCCTTCGAGACCGACGCCGAGACGCACCTGATGACCGCCAGGGCCACGCTCGAGGCGTCGCGGCCGGTCCACCTGCACTGGCTGGCCGCCCCTGTCCTCCCCGGCCCGCAGCTCTCCGACGCGATGGTCGACGTCTCGGGCCGCTGGTGCGGCGAGTTCCAGCTGAGCCGCACCCCCTGGTCGCCCGGCATCCGCTACCGCGAGAACCGCACCGGCCGCACCGGGCACGAGCACTTCCCCGGCCTCCTCGTCCCCTGCCGCGGCGCGACCCGGACCCAGGGCGAGGTCTACGCCTTCCACTACGGCTGGTCCGGCGGGCACCGGATGGTGGCCGAAGAGCTCGCCGACGGCCGCCGCCAGATCCAGTTCGGCCACGCCGCCCGGATGGAAACCGCGCCCTCGACCCGGTTCGAGACGTCAAAGCTCTTCTTCACCTGGTCCGGCACCGGCGAGAACGGCTGCGCGGTCTCGTTCCAGCGCCACCTCCGCGACCGGATCGTCAGCTTCCCCGAGCCCGCGCGCCCGCGCCCGGTCCACTACAATTGCTGGGAGGCGGTCTACTTCGACCACAAGCTCCCCGTCCTGAAGGACATCGCCACCCGCGCCGCCGACCTCGGCGCCGAGCGCTTCGTGCTCGACGACGGCTGGTTCGGCCAGCGCGACGACGACACCCGCTCGCTCTCTGACTGGCAGGTCGATCCACGCAAGTACCCCGACGGGCTCGGCCCGCTCATCGCCCATGTCCAGTCGCTCGGCATGACCTTCGGCCTCTGGTTCGAGCCCGAAATGATCAACCCCGACAGCGACATCCACCGCGCTCACCCCGACTGGGCGCTCGGGAGCGAGGACCAGACCCTCGGCCGCCAGCAGAAGGCCCTGAACATGGCGCTCCCCGAGGTCCGCGACTTCCTCTACGAGCGGATGTCGGCAATCCTCGCGGCGCACGAGATCGACTACATCAAGTGGGACCACAACCGCGTCCTGCCGATGCCCGACGCGGCCCAGACCCGCGGCTCCTACGCGCTGATCGACCGGCTCCGCGCCGACTTCCCGAAGGTCGAGATCGAAAGCTGCGCGTCGGGAGGCGGCCGGATCGATTTCGGCATCCTCGGCCGCACCCACCGGGTCTGGCTCTCCGATTCCAACGACGCGCTCGAGCGGCTCCGCATCCAGCACGACGCCGCGCTGTTCCTGCCCGCTGCGGTCACCGGCTCCCACGTCGGCCCGCGCCGCTGCCACACCTCGGGAAGGGTGCTCGACATCCGCTTTCGCGCTTGGGTCGCGGCGCAGCGCCACATGGGCTTCGAGATGGACCCGCGCGAGCTGACCGACGCGGAGGCCAAGGTGCTCAAGGATGTCACCACCTGGTGGAGGACCAACCGGAGCTGGATGATGCGCGCCGATATCCTGCGCCTCGACAGCCCCGATCCGTCGGTCGTCGCAGAGCAGCAGATGGCCGAGGATGCCTCGCGCTTCGTCCTCTTCGCCGGCAAGACCGACACATCGCCCCAGATCGCGCCGCGCCCGCTGCGCCTGACCGCGCTGGAGCCGGACGCACTCTACCGTGTCGATCTCATCAACCGCGCCGACGCCCCCGCCCTGTCGCGCGGCACGCCGGCGCTCAGGTCCGGCCCGCTCAAGCTCAGCGGCCGCTACCTCATGACCCACGGCCTGACGCTGCCCTGGCATTTCCCCGAAACGATGTGGGTGGTCGAAGGAGCGCGGCTATGAGCGCCGTCCGCCGCGATCTCCTGGCGATGCATCGGTGCGCGCCGATTCCCGGG
>JBFKAV010000034.1:0-25520 GCA_041621405.1 Paracoccaceae bacterium | reverse complement strand
CGCCGCCACCCAGGCTTCGATCGATGGCTCAACCCGACCGGCATCGTGCCTTCGGGGCCGGATCTGCCCGAGCTGCCGCGCGCGGCTTGAGCGGTCTCTCTGCCGTCCGGGACCGGGCCACGCGCTCCGGGCTCTCAGGCAGTGTGGCGCTCCGCATCGGCTCAGGAAGTTGCGGCGGCTGCCGCTACAGGCGGCTGGCGCGCGGTAACGACGAGGTGCCAGAGCAGGCCGACGAGCACCAGGTTCCCCACGCCGGCCGCGGCGGCGAGCGCGAAGGTGAGATCGTAGGAGCCGGTCAGATCGAAGAAGACGCCGCCGAGGAAGCCGCCGAGCCCGTGCCCGATCCAGGCGAAGGCGAGGATGATCCCGGTCGCGCCGGCCCGGCGGTTGGCGGGCGTCAGGACGCGGATTGTGGTGAGCACGCCGGTCATCACGCCGGCATAGCCGAAGCCGTAGATCGGGGCGAAGACGTAGAGCAGGCTCAGATCGTCGATCCGGGTGAACAGGAACACCAGCGCCGTCTGCCAGGCCGAGGCTATGAGGTAGGCCGGGATCGCGCCGATCAGGTCGGCGAGCTTACCGAAGGCCACGCGGCCGGCAATCGCGGCCAGCATCATCACGAAGACTACGCTTCCCGCCTCGGGCGCCGGGATGCCGCAGCCCTGGAGCAGGGGCAGGAGGTGCATCAGCGGCACCGCCATCAAGCTGCAGCAGAAGAGCACCGCGGCGCCGAGCAGGATGACCACGGTGGTCAGGTCGAGCGGCTTCGGCTCCTCGGCGGGCGCGGTCTGGCGGGAGGCCGTCGCGGGGGCCTCGGGCTTGCGCGCGAGAAGCGCGAGCGGGATGAGCGTGGCGAGCGAGAAGAGGCCGAGCGCGAGGAATGCGCCGCGCCAGCCGAGGCTCTCGATCAGGAGCGCGTTGGCGAACGGGACGCCGCCCTGGCCGATCGCCTGTCCGGCCGAGACCAGGCCGATGGCGAGCCCCGCCCCGGTGCGGAACCAGACGCCCACCAGCGCGAAGAGCGGCGCGAAGAGCGCGCCCCCGCCCATGGCGCCGGCCAGGAAGAACAATGCGTAGAATTGCCAGAGCGCCGTCGCCTGCGAGGCGGCGGTCACCGCGAGGCCGGTGACCACCGCGCCGCAGAGGATCACCGCACGGATGTCGAGGCGGTCGGCGAGAAAGCCCATGACGATGCCGCCGAGCGCGAGACCGATCAGGCCGGCGGTATTAATCAGCGCAATGGCTCCGCGGCTCCAGCCGTATTCGGCCTCGAGCGGGGTGAAGAAGGCAGAGAGCCCGTTCACCATCTGCCCCATGGCGATGGCAAGCATCGCCGAGGCCGCGAGCACGATCACCCAGCGATAGGCGGGGGCGGGTCTGGTCTTGGGGGTCATCGGGGCACCTCTGGTCATCGGGGGCGGCCGCCACCCTCGGGCGGCGGCCTGGCGGTGATGTCGCTCCGTCAGGCTGCGGCAGCGGGCTTGCGGGGGTGCAGCCACGCGGGCAGGAAGCCGTAGGCGTTGCCGATCTCGGCCTCCGTCACCTCGACGCCGAGCTCGCCGAGCAGGCGCTTGAGCTCGCCCGAGTTGAAGGCGTCGAAAGTCTCGGTCGCGCCGCCGATGTGGCGGCCGCCGACGAAGATCTGCGGGATCGTGACCTCGCCGGTCTTCTCTGCCAGCGCCCGGCGGATGTCGCCGCCCCAGTCGTTCTCGCGGTAGTCGGGACCGTCGAGATCGACCGAGCGGTAGGCGATGCCGGCCGCGGCGAAGAGCTTGCGCACCGACCAGCAGAACTCGCACCATTCGAGCGCGAAGAGCACGACCGGCTGGTCGGGGTCGGAGATCACGTCCTCGACATGCGCCACGGCCTCCTCGGAAGGCTTGGCGGCGGCCGCTGCCTGCGGCATCGCCGCGGGCTGGGCGTCGAAGCGGAACCGCGGCGTGGTGGCGGCGATCTCCTGCTCCTCCTGGCTCATCTCTTCGCCGATCTCGGCGAAAAGCGGCGTGGAGAGGTAGCGCTCGCCGGTGTCTGGCAGCATCGCCAGGATCCTCGCGCCCTTCGGCGCGGTCTTCGCGACCTCAAGCGCTGCGGCGAAGGTGGCACCGGCGCTGATGCCGCAGAGGATGCCTTCCTTCTGCGCCAGGTCGCGGGCGCATTTGAGCGCCTCGGCGCCCGGGACCGGGCGGACCTCGTCGATATGGCCGGCCGCGATGACGTCGCCCGCGAGCTTCGGGATGAAGTCCGGCGTCCAGCCCTGCATCAGGTGCGGGCGGAAGGCCGGGTGGCTGGCGGCCGGGCTGCCGTCGGGCAGGTAGGCTTGCGCCACGCCCGAGCCGAGGAGGGCCGAGTTGTCGGGCTCGGCGGCGACGATCCGGGTGCCGGGGCTCTTGGCCTTCAGCACGCGGGCAACGCCCTTCATCGTGCCCCCGGTGCCGAAGCCCGAGACCCAGTAGTCGAGCGGGGTGTCGGCGAAATCCGCGAGGATCTCCTCTGCGGTGGTGCGTGAATGGATGTCGGGCCCGGCTTCGTTCTCGAACTGGCGGGCGAGGAACCAGCCGTGCTTATCGGCAAGCTCGCGGGCTTTGGCGATCATGCCCGAGCCCTTCTCGGAGGCGGGCGTCAGGATCACCTTTGCGCCGAGAAAGCGCATCAGCTTGCGACGCTCGACCGAGAAGCTTTCGGCCATGGTGACGACGAGCGGGTAGCCCTTGGCGGCGCAGACCATGGCAAGGCCGATGCCGGTATTTCCGGAGGTCGCCTCGATCACGGTCTGGCCGGGCTTGAGCGAGCCGTCGCGTTCGGCGGCCTCGATGATGCCGAGCGCGAGCCGGTCCTTCACCGACCCCATCGGGTTCATGGCCTCGAGCTTGACGTAGAGCTCCACGTGCTTCGGGCCGAGGTGGTTGATGCGCACGATCGGCGTGTCGCCGATGGTGTCGAGGATGTTGGCGTGGGGGCGGGTCATGGCTGGCGCTACTTTCAGAGCAGGGGAAGGACGCAGTGGGCGAAGACGGCCGCGGCTGCGACGGTTCCGCCGGCGGTCAGCTGGCGGACGGTCGGGAGCTTGCGCCGCCGGCGCGGCCAGGGGCTGTAGGGGCCGACGATCTCGGCCTCGGGGAGCCGTATCGGCGGGAGCTTCAGGGCGTCGGTGTTCATCGGAGGGTCTCCTTTCTTGCTGGGGTTCAGGCGGATTTCTTGAAGGCGTTGGCGGCGCCCGACTGCATGATCGTGGCGATCTCGGCGTAGGCGGCGGTCCAGGCTTCACGGGTGGCTTCGGTGAAGGTCGGATCGAGGCGGCTGGCGATCGCCTGGACCAGGGCCTGGCCCACCGCCGCGTAATGGGCATCGGTGACGCCGTAGGCGACGTGGCGGCGGCCAAGCTCCTCGAGCGCGAGTTCGACGACGGAAAGGTCGCCGGCGTGGCGGACGATGAGGCCGATCGCGGCGGCGAGCTTCCTGCGCTGCGCCGGCATGTCGGTCTCCGCGAAGAGCGGCTTCACCTGGGGCGCAATGCGAAAGAGCTCGTCGTAGAAGCGTTCCGTCAGCGCCTCGGGATCCCGCGACAGGGCCATCCAGCTGGTGCGGATCTCGGCGATGTTCTCGGGCGTGAGGCTCATGACGGCATCCTTGGCTTGGTCGATGCCGCCAAGGTGCCGAGGCGCGGTTTCAGCGCGTTTTCACGCCACCCGCTTCAGTGTTTCATTTGTTTCCGGAGGGATCGTAGATGTAGCCCACGCCGCGCACGGTGCGGATCACCTCGGGCTTTGACGGGTTGACCTCGATCTTCTTGCGGATCCGCGAGATGCGGATGTCGATCGAGCGGTCGAACGGATCCCAGGCGCGGTCGTGCGCGCCTTCGAGGATCTGGTCACGGTTCAGCACCCGGCCCCGGTTCTTGGCGAAGAGCTTGAGCAGGTTGAACTCCATCGAGGTGAGCGGCACCTCGCTGCCGTCGTCTTCGATGAGCTTTGCCGCGTCGAGGTCGAGCCAGGTCTTGCCGAAGCGGAAGCGCGTGCGTTCGGTCGCCGCGGGCTCGGCCGGGGTGCCGACCCGGCGGCGCAGCACCGCCTTGATCCGCGAGGCGAGCTCGCGCAGGTCGACGGGCTTGGCGAGGTAGTCGTCGGCGCCCATCTCGAGCCCGACCACGCGGTCGACGACCTCGCCCGCCGCGGTCAGCATTATGACGAAGGGCGCCTCGGGGCCCTGCAGGCTGCGCAGGACCGAAAGCCCATCTTCGCCGGGCATCGTGATGTCGAGGAGGATCAGGTCGGGCCGGTCGGCCTCGAGCCTGGCGCGCAGCTCCTCGGCATTGGCCGCCAGACTGGTGCGGAAGCCGCGCTTGGCGAGGTATTCGGCCAGCATCTCGCGCAGCTCGCGCTCGTCGTCGCAGATCAGGACGTGATCGCTCATGGGGTCTGGCTCCGGCACCCGGCGCCGAGCATGGACTGCGCGAGCCCGCGCAGCTCGGCCGGCGCGATGGGCTTCTCGAGGAATGGCCGGCCAGCGCCGTCGAGGAAGCCGCGCGCCTGCCGGCTCATGGTGTCGCCGGTCACGAAGCCGACGCGGCGGGCGAGCGCCGGTCGCTCGCGCAACAGACGCTCGTAGAAGCCTCGTCCGCCGATGCCGGGCATGTTGAGGTCGGTCAGGATCAGCGTGAAGTCCTGGCGCGCGACGATCTCGAGGGCGTCCTCCGCGGTGGCTGCGGTTTCAACCTCGAAGCCGTCTCTCGCGAGGATCTCGCGGATCAGGTCGGCCACCTCCGCCTCATCGTCCACCACCAGTATGCGGCCCCTGGGCGCGGCCTTCTTGGGCGCGTCCTCGGCGTTGTCCGCGAGGTCCTCGCCCGTGGTCGCCGGCAGCCGCACCACGATCGTTGCGCCCTCACCGCGGTCGGGCATCACCTCGATCCGGCCGGCATGGGCGGTGACGATCCGGTGGCAGAGCGCGAGCCCGATTCCGGTGCCCGTGCCGACCGGCTTGGTGGTGAAGAGTGGGTCGAAGATGCGCCGCTGGATCGAGTCGGGGATGCCCGGGCCGTCGTCCGCCACCACGATTTCCACCATGTCGGCGGCCGTATCGTGCCGCGCCGCGATCCGGACCAGGCTGCCCTTCCCGCTTTCACGGATTGCCTGGTCGGCGTTGGTGACGAGGTTGAGTACGACCTGGGCAATCTGGTGGGCGTCACCGCGCACCGGGGGCAGGTCTGGCGCAATTTCGGCCTCGATCGGCGTGGTCAGCCCCTTGGACCCGTTCTGTAGGGCCTCAATCGCCATCTCGACGGTTTCCGAAACGTCAATCGGCACCAGCCGGGCGGGCTGCTGGCGGGCCATGGCCAGGAACGACTTGACGATCTTCGCGCAGCGTTCGGCGGCCTCGCTGATCTTCTCGACCCGGCGCAGGGTCTCGGGGGCGATATTCTCGTCGCGCAGCATCAGGGCGTGGCCGACCACCACCGAAAGCGGGTTGTTCAACTCGTGCGCCACCCCGGCCAGAAGCTCGCCAAGGGCGGACATCTTCTCGGCCTGAAAGATCTGCTCGCGCTGCTCGGCGAGCTTGCGCCGGAGATCGACCTCCTTACTGACGTCGACGGTGGTGGAGACGATCACCTCCTCGCCTCGGTAGTCGATCAGCCGCGCCGAGATCAGGCAGGGAAAGCGCGAGCCGTCGGCGCGAAGCCCGGTCGCGGCCATGTCGTCGACCCGCCCTTCGGGCAGGAGCGCGGTCACGAAATCGCCCCGCTCGTCGCGCGAGGCGAAATGGGCGTGGCTGTGCCGGGCCATGCCGAAGAGCTCGGTCGCGGCAGGGGTCCTGTAGATGATCTCGCCGTCGCCCACCCGCGACATCACGATGTTGGCCGGGCAGGCCTCCAGAACCTTGCGCAGCAGGATGTCGGCCTCGCGCTCGCTTTCCTCGTACTTCCGCCGCGCCGTGATGTCCTTCTGGGTAAGGACGAAGCCGCCCATGGCGGTCTGCCGCAGCGTTACCTCGAGGACCGAGCCGTTCGGAGTCTCGTGTTCGAGCGGCAGCACCGTGTGGTCGCCATCCGCGAGCCGGGCTTCCATCCAGTGCAGCCGGTCGCGCAGCGAAGGAGTGATCATTCCGCGAGCGACGGCCTCGCGCAGGAGCATGTCCCAGGTCACTCCGGGGGCGATCAGGTCGGCGACGAGCGGATTAAGCTTGCGGAAGCCCTTGTTCGAGCCGACGAGCACAGCGTTCTCATCGAAGATGGCCAGCCCCTCGGACAGTGCGTCGATGACCTCGGCCAGCATGTCGGGCGGCCTTGCATCGCGGGGCGTTGCCGCGCCAGTGGGGCTCTCCGGGCCAGATTGATCGAACCGCATCGCCATCGTCAACCGGCGCCCTGTTCGGCCTTGACCCCGCCTTCGAGGCTGAAGACCTCGTCGCGGCGATCGCCGCCAAGATCAACCTCGCCTGCCGGCTCGACCTGGAAACGCTCGCCCAGCCCGTCGATCATCGCGCTGTTGGCGATGATCTTCATCGGGCCGGCATAGTACCGCAGCCGGCTCGCCTGGACCACGGCAGGTCCGAACACGTCGTAGATGTATTTCTGGACGCCCACGACCGAGCCGATCACCGGCCCCGCGGATATCCCGATGCGGCATTTCCACTGGATCGGGTGGCCGGCATTGCGCTGTTCCAGATAACGGATGAACCGCACCGCGGCGTTTGCGGCCGACTGGGCGAAGTCGTCCGAGGGATCGGGCAGGCCCGACATCGTGATGTAGACATCTCCAACCGTGCGGATCCGGCCGCAGCCGAACTGCTCGCCGATGCGGTCGAACGCGGTATAGATGTCGTTGAGCTCGCTGACCACGACGCCCGGATCGTGGGAGGCGACGAGACCGACGAAGTCGATGAAATCGAGGCAGAGCACCGCCACTGGATCGTAGAGCCGCGGGGTGACGACGCCGAAGGTCTTGTATTCCTCGTAGACCGAGCGCGGCATCATATTGAGCAGGAGCTTCTCGACCTGCTCCTTCTCGCGCTTGATCTCGCGGGTGTTGCGCTCGACCATCATCGAATAAGAGTCGATCATCGACTCTAGTTCCTTGATCCGGCTGATGTTCTGGCAGACCAGCACCGCGATCGCCTCGCCGCCGTCCAGCGCGCGGTTGAAGGCCATGGCGACCGTCATCGTGCGCCGCCGCAGGCGGAATGTAGTCTCGGTGGCGTAGCGCCCCTCGCCGCCGAGCGCGGCCTTCACCGCCGCGACGTCGAGGCCGGCGAAGAGATCCGCCAGGGACTTGCCGATCTCGGCCTCGCCGAACCATTCGCGAAAGGTGTCGTTGCTGAAGCGAAGGCGGAGGCTGTCGAGGTCCAGGAGGGCCACGCCGACGCCGATGGCGCGCAGCAGCTGTTCGTTGATGGCGGCGATCGACATGGGCTAGTCCACGACCACGTCGCGCCGCCCTTCGAAGGCGGCAATGATGGCCTCGGCATCCTCCGGCGAGAGCCCGTGATCGGTGAGCGTCTCGCGCAGGATCTGCTCCAGGCGGTCGAAATGCGCGTGCCCGATGTCGAGGCGGGCATGCATCTTCTGGATCTGGTCGTCGGTATAGGAGGCAGGCCCGCCCATCAGCGAGGAGACGAACTTGGTCTGGTGGTCGACGATCCTGCTCATCTCGACGTCGTCGAAGAAGGGCCCGATCTCGTCGTCGTCGAGGAGCCTGTCGTAGAGGTCGAGGACGATCTTGCTGACCGCCGAGAACCCGCCGTATTTCTCGAATAACGAAGTTGCCATCGGAGACCCTCCCCGTGTCGCTGGGCCTGTGCATGGCCCCGGATGTGCTTGGCTGAACATGTCGAGCATGGGCAAATTGCGGCCTTCTGGCAAGGACTTCGGCAGGTCCGGGCCGACAGGCTTTCGCCGACCCGTTTCAATCCTGTGTCGGCGCGGGGGCGTCATTGTTTCAATTGTATCCGCCTTGGCGGCCGGAAGCGGCAGCAATTGAAGCGCGACTCCGCGGAGCGGGACATCGGCCTGAAACGGGCAAACGCGATAACGGCTCCATCGAAACCCAAGCGATGGAGCCCGACATGAAATCCCTCAACGACCTCTACGACGCGATGAAAGAGCGCCAGAAGGCGCGCCAGATCTACCGCGCGATCCGCGACCTCGACCCCTGGATCGCCCGCGACATCGGCTACGTGGCCGACCATGCGCACCGTCTCGGCCACCGCCTCTGACGCCGCGTCCTTCCCCTCCCGTGTTTCTCCCTGACTGACCCGCCTCCGTGGCGGGTCTCTTTTTTTGGTCTCGCCAAGAGCAATAAAAAAACCCGCCCGAAGGCGGGTTTTCTCGTGGTTGCTCTGGACGGTCAGGCGGCGAGAGGCAGCGCTCCGTCCATCCTGGCGATCCAGTGCTGGTTGGTCTTCATCGCCCGGTTCAGCACCACGTGCAGCTCCTGAACGTGGTCGAGCGTCCAATCGAGCGCGGCGATCCGATCGGTCAGCTCGAAGAACTCCGCCGAGAGTGCGTTCCTCAGGCGCGGATAGGCGTTGAGCCGGCCGCCCGAAGCCGCGTCAGCAAGGAGCTCGGCATCACGGAAGGCATCGGTAATGCCGTGGGCGGTGATCGGGTCGCGGAAATAGCCCGCATCGCCGACCAGCGCCCAGCCCGGGCCGGCAGACTGGCGGAAATGGCCGAGGGCGCCGGGGAAGGTGACGGGGACGCCAGTGCTCCGTGCCGGCGCGATCTCGTCGGCCATGACCGGCACGTGGCGTGCGACCAGCGCGCCGAGCGAGGCGGCCCCGGCCTTGCGGGCCTCGGCATGGCCCGCAGGCGGCAGGGCGACGAAGACGCACGCGAGCCCGTCGTTGGTGGGGATGATCCCGCCCGACGCGCCGGGCGCGAAGAACCAGCGGTAACCGCGGTTCGGCAGCCCGTCGAGATACTGGTAGACGCAGGCGACCGAATGGCGCGACGCCCGGGTGACCTGCGCGCCCGCGTGGCGCGCCACCGCCGAGCGGCGGCCGTCTGCACCGATGACGAGACCGGCGCGCACCTCCTCGGTCGCGCCGGAGGGCGCTCTCAGCCTTGCGCCGGTGACGCGTCCGGCCTCGTCGAAGACGAGCCCGGTGCAGCCGGTGCCGTAGCGAAGCTCGGCGCCCGCCGCCGCGGCGGCCTCGGCCAGGGTAGCGTCGAGCAGGAAGCGGCGCGTTGCGTAGAGCGCGTCGACGCCGTGCTCGGCCTTGATGTCCACGTCGAGCGCGCGCTCACCGTAGAGGAAGCTCGTGCGCCGGATTGCCGGCGTGCCCGCGGCCACGATGTGGTCGAGCAGACCCCACTTGCGCAGTTGAAACACCGCGCCGCGCATCAGCGCGTGGGTCGACATCGTGTCGGTGCCGGACTTTCCGTGATCGACGACCAGCACCTTCGCGCCGCGCCGGGCAAGCAGCATTGCCGTCGCGGCGCCGGCGCAGCGGGCACCGACGATGAGGGCGTCGTATTCGGGGGAATGGGTGCTCTTGTACATGGGGTTCCTTTCAGGCGGCGAGTTGTTGCGGGTGCGAGAGATGTCGGTGGACCGAAGCGGCCAGCGCCTCGGCATCGCGACCGACGCCGTAGATGAAGGCCGAGCTGCGCTGACGCATGAAGGGCAGGCCGAGTGCATAGAGCCCCGGGAGCGACGTCTTGCCGCCGAGGTTGGCGATCTCGCCCGCGGCATCGAGGACCGGCAGCTTCAGCCATGGATAGGCACGGCGGAACCCGGTGGCCCAGAGGACGGTGCGGATGCCCTCGGCGGCGAGGTCGAGCGCAGTCGGGCCAGGGTCGGGCGTGGGGGCCGCGCGCCAGGCGGCGGGCTCCTCCGGCACGGCGAGGCCGGAGACCGCGATGTGGCGGTCGATGGCCGAAAGGAGCGTCCGCCGCCGCGCCTCGGCGGCCGCGCAGTCGGCGGCGAGGCTCTCCGCGAACCGGACCCGGCCATCGGCGAGCCCGAGCGCCCGGCCGGTGATCCGGACGCCGGCCTCGGACAGCGCGGCGAGCCCGACGTCGCGGACATCGTCGCTGCCGACGAGCTGCAGCGAGGGCAGCGTTGCCAGCCGCGCCGCGTCGCGGCCTCTCTCGCGCGGCTCGTAGAGGAATCCGCTCTCATCGAGCCAGGCGTGCAGGTCGCGCCCCCGGTAGCGGCGCGGGGCGCGGACATGGGCTCCGACGGCGAGGGTGACGGGCCGGCCACTGGCGCGGATCTCGGCGGCGAGCTGAACCCCGGTCGCCGAGGCGCCGACGACGAGCACGCCGCCTTCGGCGAGCGCCTCGGGGCCGCGATAGTCGTGCGTCGTGACCTGGCGAATGGCGGCGGGAAGGTCCGATGCCCACGCCGGGACGTCAGGGATGTCGCAGGCCCCGGTGGCCACGACGACGGCGCGGGCCGTCCAGGTGCCGGCGGTCGTCTCGGCGCGATAGCCGCCCGTCGCGTCGCTCGTGAGCGCGACGACCTCGCAGCCGGTGACGAGCGGTGCGCCGATCCGCGCCGCGTAGCCCGAGAGCGTGGCGGCGAAGTCGTTAGCGGCCATGAAGCCTTCGGGGTCGGCCACAGGCGGCAGGCCCGGCAGCCGGATCAGTCCGTTCGGGCTGAGCAGCCTCAGCGACGGCCAGCGCTCGGAGCGCCAGCGCTCGCCCACCCGGCCGCGCTCGAGCACGACGTGGTCGATGCCCCTCTGGTTCAGGCAATGGCTCATCGCCAGACCGGCCTGGCCTGCGCCGATGATGATGACGTCGCTGTGCCGCAGCATGGCTCGTCTCCGTTGGGTTGCGTCGTGGCGGAACCTGCGGCGCGAGCGTTTCAGCCGGACGCCGCGGCGCAGGCGGCGGGGTTTCATTTGTTTCGGGGCGGGAAAGCAAAAAGAAAACGCCCGCCGGCAGGGGCCGGCGGGCGTCAGGATCGGCGGATCTTCAGGCTCGCGGCTCACGCGGCGAGCGGCATCGGGGCCTTTGCCTCCGGCACGGCGGCCGTGCGCGCGGTCACGAACCTGTCGTGGTTGAAGCGCAGCTGAAAGCGCCGCACGCGTGCCTGCGTGAGATGGGCGTGGAGTCCCGTGCCGAAGGCAGGGTTGATGTGGGGGGTCGGGGCACTCATGGTGCGTCTCCTTTCGGTGAGGGGGCAGGTGGGCGGGCGACGGAGCCGAACGGCCCCGCCGCCACATCGTCAGTCGGCCAGGGCGGCCACGGTGACCGGCACGCCCTTCGTCAGCACGTCGAAGACCGCCGAGCGGGCCACTGACTGCTGAACGATCTGCTCCAGCACCTCGGCCGGGGCGTCGCCGGCGATCCGGAAGGTGGCGCGGACGCCCGAGAAGCCGTTCCTCACGGTCTTGTCGAGGCCGAGGACGCCGTTGAGGTTGATGTCGCCCTCCACGGTCGTCTCGACCGAATGAAGCTTCACCTGGCGCATCGAGGCGATGTTTCCGATGCCGGCGGTGATGCAGGCCGAAAGCGCGGCGAGCAGCATCTCGACCGGCGTCACGCCCTCGTCGGTGCCGCAGAGCACGGTGGGGTGGTCGCCGTCGATGGTGTAGCGCGCCTTGTGCTCCTGCTCGGCCATGGCACCGTAGTAGCCGGTGAAGGCTGTGCGGGAATGCGTGCCCGCAAGCCATTCACCGTTGGCGCGGAAGGTGAACTTGGCGATGTCGGGCTGCTCGCCGACGACGCCGAGCGTGGCAACGAAAGTCGGCACGTCGACGCCGTTCATCGCCACCTTGGCGGGCTTTTCGAGGGTGGTGGTAGTCATGTCTGGTCTCCTGTCGTGGGTGAGGCGACCCGCGCGGTGCGGGCCGATGGGCAGGAGAGCTAAGGCGCCTGCGTTTCAGGCGTATTGCCCGGCGCGTTTCAATGGTTTCGGGCCGGCGCGAGGCGGGGCTCAGGCCGCGCGGAAGTCGAGCTGCACCTTCATCGCGCTTCCCTTGTCCGAAGCGGCGCTGAAGGCGGCGGTGGCCTCCGCCATCGGAAAGATGCCGGTCAGGAGCGGGCGCACGTCGATCTGCCCGCGGTCGATTAGCGCCGCCGCGACCGCGAATTCGCGGTCGAACCGGAAGCTGCCCTTGAGGCCGAGCTCCTTGGTGACGACGAGGCTCGAGGGCAGCGGGAGATCGCCGCCGAGGCCCACGGTCACGACGAGCCCGCCGGGGCGGGCGAGGTCGCAGGCGGCCTGCAGCGCCGGCGCGGCGCCCGAGCATTCGAAGGCGACGTCGATCTGGCCCTTGCCCGCGCGGTAGCGGTCGAGCCGGCCCGCGGCTTGCGAGAGGTCGATTGTCTCGGTCGCGCCGACCGCCCCGGCGATGGCGAGCGGCTGGGCGGCGATGTCGGTGGCGATGATCTCCGCGGCGCCGGCATGGGCGGCGGTGGCGATGGTCAGGCAGCCGATCGGGCCGCAGCCGGAAACCAGAACCCGCCGGCCGATCAGCGCGCCGGCCTTGCCGACGGCGCTGAGGCAGACCGCCAGGGGCTCGGCCATCGCGGCGAGCGCCATGTCGGCCTCAGGGCTCAGCCGGACGGCCTGCGCCGCGGGAACCGTCACCTCGGCGCGGAACAGGCCCTGCTCGTGCGGCATCCGCATCGCCGAGCCGCTGAAGCGCATGTCGAGGCACTGGTTGCGCATCCCCCGGCGGCAATACTCGCACTCGCCGCAGGGCCGCGAGGGGTTCACGGCGACCTTGTCGCCCGGCTTCAGGCCCTCGACCCCGGTGCCGAGCTCGGCGACGGTGCCCGAGACCTCGTGGCCGAGCGCCATCGGATGCCGGAGCCGGACCGTCCCGAAGCCGCCATGGTGGAAATAGTGCAGGTCCGAGCCGCAGATGCCGCCGTGGGAGACGGCGATCTTCACCTCGCCCGGCCCGGGGGCGGCGGCGGGTTCGATCTCGTCGATCCTGAGATCGTGGGGGGCGTGGATGACGACGGCCCTCATTTGATCCTCCTCATCGCCGTGGCGCCGCGCGCACGACGTTCAGCAGTGGCTTGCCTTCGGCCAGGCGGTTGACGTTCTCGGCGATCGTCGCCCGGCGCCGCGCCACCGTGCCCTCGGTCCAGCCCGACATGTGCGGGCTGAGCGTCACGTTGGCAAGCTCGTGGAACGGCCGATGGCCCGGCTTTGGCGCGGGGTTCTCCGCACTGGGGTAGACATACCAGGTGTCGAGGATCGCGCCGCCGATGCGGCCCCCGGCCAGGGCGTCGTAGAGCGCATCCTCGTCGATCACCGGCCCGCGCCCGACGTTCATCATTATGGCGTGGGGCTGCATCGCCGCCAGTTCCGCCGCGCCGATCAGCCCGCGCGTCTCCGGCGTCAGTGGCAGCGTATTGAGGACGATATCGACCCTACCCAGCATCTCGCCCAAGGCGTCGAGCCCGTAGCTGGCAGCGTAACCCGGGTCCGTAACGGGAGAACGGTTGGCCACGTGCACGGCCATGCCGAAGGCCATGGCCCGCTCCGCCACGGTTCGGCCGATATGGCCGTGGCCGACGATGCCAATGCTCTCGGCGCCGAGCTCGGTGCGCAGCGACTTCGTTCCTCCGGCCCAGTATCGCCAATCGCCCTGACGGAGTCGCCGGTCGGCATCGGCGAGCGGCACGTGGCGGCAGAGGAGCGCTGCCATTACGTATTCCGCGATCGCCTGTTCGTGGCCGAAGGCGTTGCAGACCGTGCATGTCCCGGGCAGCGCGTGCATGTCGATGCCGTCGTAGCCGGCGGCGGGCAGCTGGTAGAGCCGCGCCGAGAGCTTCGGGTGCGCCGCCGTCAGCCGGATGCCGATCACCACGTCCGCCGCAGTCAGCGTTTCCGCCTCGTTCCTGCCGTCGAGCGCGTCGGAGACGAGCGCGATGTCGTGCGTTGCCTTCAGGAGCTCGGCGAAGCCGCGGTGGAAGGTCGCTGCGTTGGCCCCGTGAAAGACGATCCTCACCCGCGCGCGCCTCCCAAGTCAGAGCACCGAAATCATGCCGCCGTCGGCGTAGATGATCTGGCCCGAGACGTAGTTCGAGGCATCCGAGGCGAGGTAGATCGCGGTACCCTGCAGTTCCTCCGGCAGGCCCCAGCGGCGCATCGGCGTGCGTGCCTTCACCCAGGCGTCGAAGTCGGGGTTGTTGAGCAGCGCCTGGTTCATGTCGGTGACCATGTAGCCCGGCCCGATGCCGTTGGCCTGGATGCCCTTCTCGCTCCACTCCGCGGCCATCGCCTTGGTCAGCATCTTGATGCCGCCCTTGGCGACCGTGTAGGGCGCCACAGTCGCGCGGGCGAGCTCGGAGGTGAGCGAGCCGATGTTGATGATCTTGCCCCGGCCGCGCGCGGCCATCCGCCTCGCCGCCTCGCGGCCAACCACGAAGGCCGAGGTCAGATTGGCGTCGATCACCCGCTGCCAGTCGGCGGTGTCGAGCTCGAGCATCGGCTTGCGGAACTGGATGCCGGCGTTGTTGACAAGGATGTCGATGGCGACACCTTCGGCGTCGAGCCGCTCGAACGCGGCCTTGATCGCCGCCTCGTCGGTGACGTCGAAGGCGGCCGCCAGCACCTCGTGGCCCTCGGCGCGCATCTCGGCCGCCGCCTGCTCCAGCCGCTCTGCATTTACCCCGTTCAGGACGACTCGCGCCCCGGCCGCTCCGAGGCCTTCGGCGAAGGCCCGCCCGAGGCCGCGCGAGGAGCCGGTGATCAGCGCCGTGCGGCCGGTGAGGTCGAAGAGCTTGAGGCTCATCGCGCGGCCTCCGAGACGCGGGTGGAAAGGTCAGACCGCTCGAAGAAGCCGGGCACCAGTTCGGTGCCGAGGCCGGGGCCTTCCATCGGGTAGACGTAACCCTTCTCGATCCGCGGAACTGCGGTCACGAGCTCGTTGTACCAACCCTTGTAGAAAGCGCGCACCGATTCTTGGATCAGCGTGTTGGGCTGGCTGAACGACATGTGCACCGCCGCGACGAAGCCCACCGGGCCGATGCAGTCGTGCGGCGCGAAGGGGCGGTGGTAGGTCTCGGCCATCGCCGCGATCTTGCGGCCCTCGGTGAGCCCCCCGGTCCAGCAGAGGTCGGCCATCACAACATGCGCGGCGTCCCGGTCGAGATACTCCTTGTAGGCGTAGCGCGAGCCGAGCGTCTCCGAGGCGCAGGTCCAGACATCGGTCGAACCCGCGAACTCGGCCAGCGCCTGCGGCGAGTTCATGCGGATCGGGTCCTCGTACCAGGTGGGCTCGAAGGGCTCGAGCGCGCGGGCGAGCTTCTTCGCCATCGGCAGGTTCCAGAGCGAGTGTAACTCGACCATGATCTCCATCCGGTCGCCTACCGCCTTGCGGATCTGCTCGAAGGGGCGGAGCGCTGTCTTCAGCTCCTCGGGCGTGATGAAGAGCCCCTTGTTCGCCATCGCCGGCGGATCGAAGGGCCAGATCTTCATCGCGGTGATGCCGTTCGACAGGAGATCCTCGGCCAGTTCGCCGGCGCGGTTCATGAAGCCGTCGAGGTCCTCGAAGGGCCCGCTTGTCTCCCCGAGGTTCCAAGTGTCGACCGGCTTGATTCGGTTCGTGCGCACGTAGCGGGTGCCGGCGCAGGTGTTGTAGACGCGGATCCTGTCGAAGCAGAGCCCGCCGAGCATCTGGTGCACCGGCCGGTCGCAGGCCTTGCCGAAGAGGTCCCAGAGCGCGATGTCGATGGCCGAGGCGGCGCGGTATTCGGTGCCGGTCGAGGACTGCGAGTTCGGCAGGTTCACCATCTCCTTGTTGAGCGCCTCGATGTGAAGCGGGTTCTGCCCCAGAAGCCGGGTCGCCAGCGTGTCGTGGATATGCGCCTCGACAGCACCGGCGCCGTAGAACGTCTCGCCGAGGCCGGTGATCCCCTCGTCGGTCTCGACATGGACCCAGAGGACATTGGCGAACTCCTCGACCCGGAAGGTCCTGAGCGCGGCGATCTTCATCGACATGTCTCTTCCCTGTCGCAAACGGTGGCACAGGCCTGCCCGCGAGACTCATGTCTCGCGGGGAATGCCTCACGAGTCAGTACACCGGTCCGAGCGGGGCGAGCAACGGAAGAGGGCGTTGCACCGCGCTCGCATGAACCGTGCCGTCGCGCGTTATCCCGGCCGCCTTCCGACCTTCGCGCGGCGCCCGGCCCCTGTTCGTCGGCAATCAGAAGCGCGCGGTCTACCCGTCACTGGGAGGCGCGCAGAGCGACCGGATGATCCGCCGCGCCGCCGCCGTCATCGGCGCCTCGGTGCGTTTGAGGATCGCGAGGCGGTCGAAGGCTTCGGGGTCGGCGGCCAAGGCGTCGCGCAGCGCCCTGCCGAAGACTATCCTGAGCTCGGTGCCGATGTTGAACTTGCAGATGTTGCTCGTCCGCGCGAGGCGCGTGCGCTGCGCCTGGGGCACGCCGGAGCCGCCATGGATCACGAGCGGCACCTCGGTCTTGGCCTCGATCTCGCGCAGGAGCGCCTCGTCCAGCCCGGCCCCGCTTTCGCGCTGCAGGTGGACGTTGCCGACCGACACGGCGAGCGCATCGACCCCGGTTTCGGCTGCGAATGCCGCGGCCTCGCCGGGGTCCGTCCCGCGGGAGGCGGCGCCACCGGCATAGCCGACAACCCCGATCTCGCCCTCGCACGACACGCCCGATCGGTGCGCGATCTCCGCGATCCGGGCCGTCGCCTCGACGTTCGCCCGAAACGGCCGATCCGATCCGTCGAACATAACCGAGGTGAAGCCCTCCTCGATCGCCTGACGGCATTCCTCCTCGTTCCGCCCGTGGTCGAGATGGGCGACGACCGAAACCGCAACGCTTTCGGCAAGATGCGCGAACATTCGGCCGAGGATCGGCAGCGGCGTGTGGGCACGGCAGGAGGGGCCGGCCTGCAGGATCATCGGCGCGCCCTCGGCCTCGGCGGCCAGGGCGTAGGCGCGGGCATCCTCCCAGCCGAGGCAGACGAGACCGGCCACGGCATAGCCCTCGGCCTTCGCCGTCCCGAGAACCTCAGCGAGCGTCGCGCGCGTCATTTGAACTTGGCGACCATGTCCATGATGCCGGGAATGGTCTTCAACTGCGCCGCATGGGTCGGCTGGAAGTATTGCTTCAGGCTGCGCTGACTGAGGCCCCCGAGGATCGTGAAGTAGTACATCTCGTAGCCGGGCAGGACGCAGCAGGGGTGATAGCCATTGTCGATCAGCACCGTCGAGCCGTCGACGACATGGTAGGCGTCGCCCGGCTCGCTATCGACGCGCTGCAGCATTTGCAGCCCTGAGCCGTAATTTGGCCGGAAGCGGAAGTTGTAGGTCTCGTCGTGGCGGCTCTCCTCGGGCAGGCGATCGGTGTCGTGCTTGTGGCTCGGGAAGCCCGACCAGCCGCCGGCGCCGACGGTGTAGAGCTCGCTGACCAGGAGCCGCCCGACCCGGTCGTGATAGGCGGCGCCCAGGATATGCTTGATCTTGCGGTGGGTCTTGGTGTCGTCGGAGCCGTACTGGATCTTGTCGAGCTCGTGCGCGCGCACCGCGAACGGCTTGAGGACCTCGTCGTATTTCGCGCCGGCGACGAAGACCTCGGCCGTGTCGGAAAGGCAGGTGAGGCGCGCGGGCGTGCCGGTGGGGACGTAGACGCCCTCGGGCTCGCCGTCCCACACGTCGACGACGCGATTGCCGATGTCGGCGAAGGTCTCGCCCGCGACCTCGACGGTCACCGTCCCGGTGGCCGGGACGATGCAGGTTTCGTAGCCGGGCACGTGGCTGTCGAAACTCTGGCCGAGCTTCAGCCTGACGATGTTGAAGTAGTTCAGCGGCACGAGGTCGTGGTTCACGTCCACGATCGGCCGGTTGCGGTTGTCGTATGGAGGGATGTGCATGGCGCCGTCCTGTTCAGGATCCCGCCGGGCCGGGATGGATTTGAAGGAATTCGTCGAGTTCGGCACGGGTCGGCATCGCCGGGGCGCAGCCGACGCGCGAGACCACGATCGCCGCGGTCGCCGAGCCGCGCAGGACCGCCTCGGCGAGGTCGAGCCCGGAGCCTAGTGCCGAGACCAGGCCGCCCATGAAGGCATCGCCCGCACCGGTGGGTTTCAGCGCTTCGGTCACATAGATGCCGGTGCGGGTCTCGCCCTCGGGCGTGATCGTCACCGCCCCGTGCTCGCCCATCTTGTAGATCGCAGCGCGCGCGCCCTGCCGGACCAGCTCCCGCGCTTTCTCGAGTCCCGCATCCTGCGACCCGGCCAGGAAGCCGAACTCGACGTCGTTGCCGACGATGAGGTCGCACGCTGCGGCCGCCCCGGAGAGGACTTCGGTCGCCTCGCCGGGCGAGGTCCAGCTGTAGGGACGGTAGTCGATGTCGAGGATCCGCATCAGGCCGGCCTCACGCGCCAGATCGAAAGCCCGCAGCGTCGCGCTCCGCGAGGGCTCCATGGCAAGTGCCGTGCCGGTGGCGATCAGCGCGGAGAAGGCAGGGTAGTCGACGGCCGCGACGTCCTCCGAAGTCATCTCGAAATCAGCGGCGCGGTTGCGGTAGATCACCGTCTGGGTGTCGTCGAGCCGGGTCGCGACGACGGCCAGCGAAGTCCGGGCCTCGCCACCGACGGTGCGGACGTACTCCCGGCCGATGCCGTAGCGGTCGAGCTGGCCGAGGCAGAACCGGCCGACGGCGTCGTCGGAGAGGGTGGTAACGAGGGAGGCCGTGCCGCCCTGTCGTGTGATCGCCGCAGCGATGTTCGCCGAAGATCCGCCGAGCGCGGCGAAGAACTGCGCGGCCGCTTCGACCGCAGCGCCGGGCGGCTCGGCATAGAGATCCATTCCCGCCCGTCCGAGCACCAGGAACCTGTTGCCCGATAGCCAGTGTCTGCCGGAGCTCATCAGGCGGTGCCGCCCGAATGTCGAATCTGCAGCGCTTGCAACATGTCTCCTCCTCGGGGCGTCCGGTCGTCGCGTAGACCACCGTTGCCTCCGGTTCCGGGGCAAGATACGGGTTTTGCAGGTGGCTGCAATCTTGCCCTGGAACCTAGGCGATGCCCGAGATCGGAATAGGAATAGTCGGCGGCGGCTACATGGGGAAGGCGCATGCGGTGGCGATGTCGGCCGTCGGCGCCGTCTTCGACACGGCTCTGCGCCCGCGACTGGAGGTGGTGGCCGCGAGCTCGCCCGCCTCGGCCGAACGCTACCGGGCGGCCTACGGCTTTCGCCGCGGCACCGACGACTGGCGCGACCTGGTCAACGACCCGAAGGTGGAGGCGGTGGTCGTCGCCTCGCCGCAGGAGACCCACCTCGAGATTACCAAAGAAGCCTTCCGGCTGAAGAAGCCCGTTCTCTGCGAGAAGCCGCTCGGCGCCTCGCTCGAGGAGAGCCGGGCGATGGTCGCCGCCGCCGAGGCAGCCGGCGTCGCCAACATGGTGGGCTTCAACTACGTGCGCACGCCGGCCACCGCATTCGCGCGGCAACTGATCTCCGAAGGTGCAATCGGCAACGTGACCTGGTTCCGCGGCGAGCACACCGAGGATTTCCTGGCCGACCCGCAGACGCCGGCGAACTGGCGCACCCTGGGCGCCAGCAACGGCACCATGGGCGACCTCGCCCCGCACATGATCAATGCGGCCCTTGCCCTGATCGGGCCGGTGCGTGCAGTGATGGCCGACATCGAGACGGTGCACGCCCGGCGCCCGGGCGCGTCCGGGCCGGAAGAGGTGACGAACGACGACCACGCGCAGCTGATGTGCCGGTTCGAGAGCGGTGTGATGGGCCACATGTACTTCAGCCGCATCGCGACGGGGCGTAAGATGGGCTACGCCTACGAGATCGCCGGCACCAAGGGCGCGATCCGCTTCGACCAAGAGGACCAGAACGCGATCTGGCTCTACCGGTCCGAAGGGCCGGAGGCGACGCGCGGCTTCACCAAGATCCTGACCGGGCCGGCGCATCCCGACTACCTCGCCTTCTGCCAGGGGCCGGGGCATGGGACCGGCTACCAGGACCAGATCATCATCGAGGCGCGCGATTTCCTCCAGGCGATCGACACCGGGCGCCCCGTCTGGCCGACCTTCCGCGACGGCATGGAGGTGAACCGCGTGATCGCCGCGGGTATCGCTTCGGCCGCGGCGAAGGCGTGGGTCGAACTCTCCTCCATCTGAAGGGCAATTCGCATGGCAATCCGGATTGGCAATGCCCCCTGTTCCTGGGGCGTGGAATTCGCGGGCGATCCGCGCAACCCCGACTGGCGCAGGGTCCTGAAGGAATGCGCCGAGGCGGGATACGAGGGCATCGAGCTGGGCCCCATCGGCTACCTTCCGGAGGATCCCCCGGTTCTCGCCGGGGCGCTTGCCGAGAACGGTCTCGAACTGATCGGCGGCGTCGTCTTCCGGCCATTTCACGACCCCGCAAAGTGGTCCGAGACCAGGGAGGCGGCCGAGCGCACCTGCCGGGCGCTCGTGGCGCACGGGGCGCGGCACCTGGTGCTGATCGACTCGATCTCGCCGCGCCGTGCGCCGACCGCCGGGCGCCCGGACGAGGCCGAGCAGATGGACGCCGCCGAATGGGCGGGGCTCCGCGACCGCATCGCGGCGGTCGCCCGGATGGGTTCCGAGGGGCATGGGCTGACGGTCAGCATCCATGCCCATGCCGGCGGATTCATCGACTTCGAGCCCGAGCTCGAGCGGCTGCTCTCGGAGATCGACGAGAGCCTCCTGAAGATCTGCTTCGACACCGGACATCACTCCTATGCCGGCTTCGACCCGGTTGCCTTCATGCAGCGCCATGTCGGCCGCATCGCCTATGTCCACTTCAAGGACATCGACCCGGAGGTGAAGCGGCAGGTCGTCGCCCGGCGAACCGACTTCTACGAGGCCTGCGGCCAGGGCATCTTCTGCAACCTCGGCTACGGCGACGTTAATTTCCCCGCCGTCCGCCGAGTGCTGATCGAGGCGGGCTACGACGGCTGGTGCACGGTCGAGCAGGATTGCGACCCGACGCTCGACGTCGATCCGCTCGGCGATGCGCGAGCAAACCGCGCCCATCTGCGATCGATCGGCTTCTGACGGGGAGAGGCTTGCCATGACGAAACTGAACTGGGGTCTGATCGGCGGCGGCGAGGGCAGCCAGATCGGCCCGGCGCACCGGCTGGGCGCGGCGGTGGACGGGGAGTTTGCCTTCGTCGCAGGCGCCCTCGATCACCGGCCCGAGGCGGGGCGAGTCTACGGTCAGCGGCTCGGGCTTTCCGCCGACCGCGCCTACGGCGACTGGCGCGAGATGCTCGAAGGCGAGCGGGGCAGGGCGGACCGGGTCGACCTCGTCACCGTCGCCACGCCGAACGCCACGCATTTCGAGATCACCAGGACGTTCCTCGAGGCCGGCTTCCACGTGCTCTGCGAAAAACCGATGACGATCACGGTGGAGGAGGGCGAGGAGATCGTCCAGCTGTCCCGCCGGACCGGCAAGATCTGCGCGGTGAACTACGGCTATTCCGGCTATTCCCTCGTTCGTCACATGCGGGCCATGGTCGCCCGGGGCGATCTCGGGCGGGTCCGCCTGGTCGTTGCCGAGTTCGCCCACGGCCACCATGCCGATGCCGGCGACGCCGACAATCCACGGGTGCGCTGGCGCTACGATCCCAAGCAGGCCGGAGTCTCAGCGCAGTTCGCCGACTGCGGCATCCACGCGCTCCACATGGCCTCGTTCGTCACCGGCCAGGAGGTCGAGCGGCTGTCGGCCGACACCGTCTCGTGCATCGAGGCCCGCGTACTGGAAGACGACGCCATGGTGAACTTCCGCATGTCGGGCGGCACCGTGGGTCGGCTCTGGACCTCGTCGGTGGCGATCGGCCGCCAGCACGGGCTCGGACTGCAGGTCTTCGGCGAAAGAGGCGGCGTGCGCTGGAGCCAGGAGCAGCCGAACCAGCTTTTCTGGATGCCGCTCGGGCAGCGACTGCAGGTGATCGAGCGGGGCGAGGCGGGATTGTCGCCCGAGGCCGACCGGGCAAGCCGGGTCACCATCGGCCACGCCGAGGGGATGCCGCTCGCCTTCGCCAACATCTACAAGGACCTCGCCGAGGCGATCCGGGCCGCGAAGGAAAACCGCCCGATCGACCCGGCAGCCGACCTGTATCCGCGGGCCGAGGACGGGCTGCGCTCGATGGCGGCGGTCTATGCGGTCGCCGAGTCCGGCAAGGCCGAGGGGCGCTGGGTCGACGCGCGGCCGCCAATGTTCCGGACGACCTAAGGCACGGGCTCGACTTTTCCGCGAGTCTGCCTGGCCTATCATCAGGCGGGCGACGGGCGCCTGCGCAGCCCCGGGCACGTTGAGTCGTTTCCACCCCCGGGCGGATCACCGACTGCCTCCGGGCATTGTCCCCGGTGCCGCCAAACGCACCGGTTCGTGACCTGATTAACTCAGTGTTTCCAGCGAGATGCCTTGGCGGCCCCAAAAAGGCCAGAATCTGCCTGGCCCGCTAAACCTCAGGTTCATGCCCGTTTGGCGACGCACAACCATTGCGTGATTCGTGCTCCGGACGCCCGGGTGGCTCCGTTTGCAGTTGGCGCCCTTTCAAGTACCGTTAACGTTGCAAGCTCCAAGTGGGGGCGCGCGCGGGAGGCTGGCATGCTTTGGTTTCTTTGCATGGTCGTGGTGGGGTAACGAGGTCGAACGCCAAGGCGGCCAGCGCCCGCGCGCTGCAATTCTCTTTCAGGACAGGAATCGGGCGGAACGCCGTGGAGTCGTAAGGGCGCCGTGCCGCGTGGTACGACCCCTCCGCCGCTCCGCGGAGGCGCCGGCTCGGCGCGCAACCCAGCTCCGGGAATGCTATCCGCGGAACCGAGACGCTGCCTCCCCGTGACGTCTGGGCCGAGGGTCCAGGCTTCCGGCAGAACTTCTTGATCCGAGACTGGCCCGCCGCCGACCCGCGTGTCAGGCGCCGATCCGGATTGAAGCCGCCGGCCGGTCAGTCGATCTCCCCCAGCAACCACTCGGCGCGGGCGACATGCTCGCGGGCAACCTCCAGCTTCCGTTCGAGCCGCGCCTTCGCCTCTTCGTCTCTGGCGCCGGCGAGTTCCTCGGTGAGCGACAGCTCCTTCTTGCGCAGCTTCTGCAGCACCCTGCGCACGTGGTCCGGCTTGATCTTGCTCGCCTTGCCGCTGTCCAGGCGGTCGTTGTACTCCGCCACTTTCGCGGCAAGCTTCTTCAGGCCCATTGAACGAACTCCACGTCGCGCACCTCGCCAGACATCCTATCGCTCCTGCATGACATTCGTCTTGTGCCCCGCCTGGGTCCGCGTGCCCGTGGAGCCGATCTCGGACTCGTTGAACTCGTCCTCGTCAAGCGCAAGCAGGCGCTCGACCTCCGCCATCGCGCTGTCGCGTTCTATGTAGTAGGCCCGCGCCGCCTCGATCAGCTGGCGCATCGCCCCGTAGGCATAGCTGGAATCGTTGAGAAACGACGTGGCCGCGGCGGGACTGAGCGCACCCTCGCGGATCAGCGCGTCGACGCGGCGTGACGTGCTCCTTGCGTCGTTCTCGATCTGGGCGCGCTCCTGGTCGAGCCAGAGCGAACTGCGCTCATCCGGCTCGGCTTGCTCGAGCTTGCGGATCTCGACGACAATGCGGGCAATCTCGGTCCTGAGCCCGTCATAGAGCTCGGTCACCGTGCCCTGAGGACGGGTGGTGTAACGCAACACGTTCTTGCGGACATGCTTGACCGACTTCACCGCCTGCACGATCCCGCCCGCCACGTCGCGAAGCGCGTAGATCCGGTCGGCGATATCGTCGGGGACCCGCTTGCTGCCCGCCCGCGAGCAGAAGTCGACGATCGCCGAATAGAGCGTCTTGACCCGGCGCTCATAGCCCTCGTCGATGTTGAAATCGAATCCCGTGCGGCTTTTCCGTACCGTCTCGGCGGTGTTTTCAGCAGCGTAGACCTCGTGCCGATGCAGGTTGAGCCCGTGCAGGATCAGTTCGGCCGCATTCTCGTAGAGGTGCATCACCTCCTTGCGGAGCGCGCTTTCCAGCGTCTGCGGGAACTCGTCGATCGCCTCGTTGAGGTAGTGCGGCCGGCTGACATCGGGTTCCGGCTCGACGATCCGGTGTTCGAGGAATAGGATGAGCCGGCCCAGGACAGGCAACATCAATGACACGCCGAGGACGTTGAAGATGGTGTGGAACACCGCGAGCTTCAGCGCGAAGTCGCCCGCCGCGATCCCTATGCCGGCGCTGATCCAATCGACGGCCTCCCGGAGCGGCACGATGAAGATGATCGCCACGCCCGCCGTAACGACGTTGAAGATGAGGTGCGCCAATGCCAGTCGCCGGCCCTGGAAATTGGCGCCGACCGCGCCAATGATCGCGGTGATCGTGGTGCCGATATTGGCGCCGATGGCCAACGCAAGCGCGTTGTCGTAGGTGATCTGACCTGCCGCCAGCGCGGTGAGGATCAGCACCATCGTCGCATGGCTCGATTGCATGATCACTGTCGCCACGGTGCCGAGCAGCGAATAGACGACGAGACCGAGGAAGCCGGCCAGGGCGAAGCGCGACAGGTCGATCTGGTCCTTGAAGGCGTCGAAGCCTTCCTTCATTTGGTGGATGCCGAGAAAAAGGAAGCCGAGGCCGCCGAGTGCGAAACCGACGCCCCTGAGCACCTTCGGTTTCTGGAACACCAGCACGATCGAAAGCGCGATCATCGGCATCGCGTAGGCTGCGATGTTCACTTTGAGCCCCAGCCCGGCGACGAGCCAGGCGCCTGTCGTGGTGCCGATATTCGCGCCGAAGATGATGCCGACCCCGCCGATCAGCGAGATGAGGCCCGCGCTGAGGAACGAGATGGAGATGACCGATACCAGCGAGCTCGATTGCAGCAGCGTCGTCGAGACGATCCCGAACGCGATCGAGCGCGGCGTCGAAAGGGTGGCTCGTTCGAGCATTCTTTCCAGGAGCCCGCCGCCGAACAGCCGGAACCCGTCCTCCAGCATCAGCATCCCGAACAGGAAGATCGCTACGCCCGCGGCGATCTCCTGCGCGTCGGGGCTGAACCAGAAGGCGAGGAGGAGCGCCCCGATCGCGACTGGGAGGTAATACCTTCTCATCGGCGCCTACTGCTCATGGCAGAAGCATCCCTCTGAGCGCGAAGTAGAAGAGTGCGGCGAGCCCTGCCGATACCGGCAGCGTGATCACCCAGGCCGACACGATCTTCAGTAGCGACGTCCGGCTCACCAGCTGCCGCTTCAAGGCCCGCTGCAACTCCTTGCGCTGGGCGGCGGAGATCACCGCCTCGGGCCCCATCGCCTTCAATTCCTGCAGGATCCGGCGTTTCTCCTCGATGGGAGCGTCGGAGAACTCGTGCAGCACCGCCTCCACCTGAGCGAAATCGGGCTCGCCCTCGTGGTGAGCGAGGACCGATTGTGCCACGGCGCCGATGCGCTGGTCGAGCCATTCGCGCAGGAAGCCGACACCGAACACCGCGCCGAGCGCCACATGGGTCGAACTGATCGGCAGCCCGAGCTGGCTGGCCAGGATCACGGTGATTGCGGCGGAAAGCGCGATGCAGAAGGCCCGTGCCCGGTCGAGCTCGGTGATCTCCGATCCGACCGTGCG
>JBFKAV010000033.1:0-25822 GCA_041621405.1 Paracoccaceae bacterium | reverse complement strand
CTGGCCGAAGGGAATCTCGGTGAGGGCCTTGAGGAAGCGGGCCTGGAAGCCGCTGCCGAGCCGGAGGGGCAGATCGAACTCGGTCCGGCGGGCGGCGAAATAGTCGCCGAGCTGGCGGGCGGCGTCTTTGAGGAGCGGCGTCGGGGACTGCTCCGCACACCGGCCCCAGCGGAGGCGGGCGATCTCGCCCGCCTCCTCGGTCAGGGTCAGCGGCCCGAACGGGCTGTCGATGGTGACCTCGCTCACCCCAGCGCTTCGTTGCAGCGGGCGCAGGTGCCCGGGTGGGCGTGGCTGCCGACATCGGGCAGGATCTTCCAGCAGCGCTGGCACTTGGCGCCCTCGGCGGTCTCGAACACCACGCCGACGCCCGGCACCTCCGGCAGGCGGAACGCCTCGTTCGGCGCCGGGTCGGCGGTGAGCACCAGGGACGAGGTGATGCAGATGTCGGCGAAATCGACCGAGCGGAGCGCCTTGAGGAGCTCGGGATCGTCGACGTGGACCACCGGCGCCGCCTCGAGCGAGGCGCCGATCACCTTGGCGCTGCGCTGGACCTCCAGGGCCGCCGTCACCGCCCGCCTGGCCCGGCGGATGCCGTCCCACTTGCCTGCCAGCGCCGCGTCGCGCCAGGCGGCCGGGGTTTCCGGCATGTCGTGCATGTGGACCGAGTCGTCCTCGCCCGGGAAGCGGGAGAGCCAGACGTCTTCCATGGTGAAGACCAGCACCGGGGCGAGCCAGGTGGTGAGCCGGTGGAACAGGAGGTCGAGCACGGTGCGCGCGGCGCGGCGGCGGGCCGAGCCCTTCGTGTCGCAGTAGAGCGCGTCCTTGCGGATGTCGAAATAGACCGCCGAGAGGTCGACGGTACAGAAGTTGAAAAGCGACTGGAAAACGCCCTGGAAATCGTATTTCGCGTAGCCGTTTCGTACGATTTCTTCAAGCTCGGCCAGGCGGTGCAGGACCCAGCGCTCAAGCTCGGGCATGTCTTTCGGCGCCACGCGCTCGTCTTCCGAGAAGCCGGCGAGATTGCCGAGCATGAAGCGCAGGGTGTTGCGGAGCCGGCGGTAGCTGTCGGCGGTGCCTTTCAGGATCTCGGGGCCGATCCGGAGGTCGACCGTGTAGTCGGACTGCGCCACCCAGAGCCGCAGGATGTCGGCGCCGTAGTCCTTGATCACCGCCTGCGGCGCCACCGTGTTGCCGAGCGACTTCGACATCTTCATGCCCTTCTCGTCGAGCGTGAAGCCGTGGGTCAGCACCCCCCGGTACGGCGCGCGGCCGATGGTGCCGCAGGCTTGCAGCATCGAGGAATGGAACCAGCCGCGGTGCTGGTCAGTGCCCTCTAGGTAGAGGTCGGCGAGGCCGTCTTTGGTGCCGTCCTCACGGTCGCGGAGGACGAAGGCGTGTGTGCTGCCGCTGTCGAACCAGACGTCGAGGATGTCGAAGACCTGCTCGTAGGCCTCCGGGTCGGCGTCGTTGCCGAGGAAGCGCTCCTTGGCGCCGGGCTGGTACCAGGCATCCGCCCCCTCGGTCTCGAAGGCCTCGAGGATGCGCTTGTTCACTGCCTCGTTCATCAGAAGGAAATCCGAGTCCTCGGGCTTTGCGCCGGTCTTTACGAAGCAGGTGAGCGGCACGCCCCAGGCGCGCTGGCGCGAGAGCACCCAGTCGGGGCGCGCCGCGATCATCGAGTGGAGCCGGTTGCGGCCCGATTGCGGGGTCCAGGTGACGAGCTTGTCGATCGAAGTCAGCGCCCGCGCTCGGATGGTCTTGCCATACTGGTCCTGGCCGTCGCCCACCGGGCGGTCGATGGCGGCGAACCATTGCGGGGTGTTGCGGTAGATCAGCGGCGCCTTCGAGCGCCAGGAATGCGGGTAGCTGTGCTTGAGCCGGCCCCGGGCGATCAGCGCGCCGACCTCGGAGAGCTTCTCGATCACCGCCTGGTTGGCGTCACCCTCCTTGCCCTTGGAGGTGACGATGACCTTTCCGCCGAAGAGCGGGAGGTCCTCGCGGAATGAGCCGTCCTCCAGGACGTTGTAGGTCATCGGCAGCCCGTGCTTCAGGCCGACCTGGTAGTCGTCGTCGCCGTGGGAGGGCGCGGTGTGAACGAAGCCGGTGCCGGCGTCGTCAGTCACGTGATCGCCGGACAGCAGGGGGACGTCGTAGTCCCATTCGCCTTGCGCGCCTTCTGCGCCGCGCAGGGGATGAGCGCATACAAGCGCGGCGAGCTCCTCCGGCGTCACATCGCGCAGGCGGCGGTACATGCCGTGCTCGAGCCTGGCCTGTGTCAGCACCGAGGCCGCAAGCCGGTCGGCGAGGAGATAGCGATCGCCGATCCGGGCCCAGCATTCCTCGGGCCGGCCGGTGACCTCGTAGAGGCCGTAGGCGATCTCGGGGTTGAAGCAGACGGCACGGTTCTGCGGGATCGTCCAGGGCGTGGTGGTCCAGATCACCACCTTGGCGCCTTCGAGCGGCTTCGTCGCTCCGTCCACGATGGGGAACTTCACCCAGACCGTCGGCGACTGGTGGTCGTGGTACTCGACCTCGGCCTCGGCCAGCGCGGTCTTCTCGACCGGCGACCACATCACCGGCTTCGAGCCGCGGTAGAGCGTGCCGGTCATCAGGAACTTCTGGAATTCCTCTGCGATGACGCGCTCGGCGTGGAAGTCCATGGTCAGGTAAGGGTCGTCCCACTTGCCGGTCACGCCGAGGCGCTTGAACTCATCGCGCTGGACATCGATCCAACCCTCGGCAAAGCGACGGCATTCCTGGCGGAAGTCGACGACGTCGACCTCGTCCTTGTTCTGGCCCTTGGCGCGGTACTGCTCCTCGATCTTCCACTCGATCGGGAGGCCATGGCAGTCCCAGCCCGGGACGTAGCGCGCGTCCCTGCCCATCATCTGCTGGGACCGGACGACCATGTCCTTCAGGATCTTGTTCAGCGCATGGCCGATGTGCAGGTTGCCGTTGGCGTATGGGGGTCCGTCGTGCAGCGTGAAGGGCTCGCGGCCCTGCTTCTCGCGGAGCCGGTCGTAGACGCCGATCCTCTCCCAGCGGGCGAGCCACTCGGGCTCGCGGGCGGGCAGGCCGGCGCGCATCGGGAAATCGGTTTGGGGAAGGAAGACGGTGCTTCGGTAGTCGGGCGTGTCGGCGGACATGGAGCAGCTTCCTTGGCTTGGTCCGCGACGTCTTTAGGCGAAGGGCGGCGGAGCGTCCATAGACCGGGCCCGACTGGAGAGACCCCAAGCCCCGGCGACCCTGGGCACCCGAACCCTGGTCGGCACCGCCAGAGGTGGCGCAGAGGCGGGCACCTCACCCTAGGGCCGACCGGCGGGCCGCCGGCGCAACCCTGGCGCAAAGGGCCCGCGGTCAGCTCTGCCTGGTCTTGGACAGCCGGTCGATGAAGTCCTGCTGCAGGCTGACCAGCTTGCCGGTCTCCGCGGTGTATTGCTCGATCGCCTTCTGGACGAAGGCGGTCTGAACCGCGCTAAGTTCCGCCGGGTTCTTGCACTTCAGGATGGCTTGCTGGGTCTTGATGTCCTCCTGGATCCGGTCCGCGATGAACTCGCTGACTTCGCTGCCCATGGCGTTCCAGGTCTCGAGCCAGGCCGAGCCGAACCAGTTCAGCGATTCGAGCGCGTTCTGCTGGATGTCGCCGATGGCCTTCGACGCCGAGTCCGTGGAGTCCTTCGCCGCCGTGCCTTGAGCGGATTTGTCGGCCATGTCGTATCCCCCTGTTGTCGATAGACCCGGCAATTATCCGGCGAATCGCAACAAAGACCACCATGTTTCAAGGAATGTTTACTGCCGCAGTCGGGAAACCGCCGATCCCGCGACCTCATGCCACGCGCGTCCGCCGGCCGGTCACGCCCCGGGCGCCGGCCCGCCCTCGCCCTGCTGGCCGGCGGCCCAGCGGTTGAGCCAGGCGAGGCCGGCGAGGACGAGGCCGAGGGCGAGGAAGGAGAACACCCGCAAGAGCCCGGTCAGGCCGGAGATATCGACCAGGAACACCTTGGCGATGGCGAGCGCGATCACCGCGATGGCGAGGCGCCTCAGCCCGCGGCTCGACCGGGAGATGGCCTGGTAGAGGAGCACGCCCCCGGCGATGAGCAGCGCGACTGTGTAGGTGTAGAGCTCGGGCTGCGAGAAATCGACCGCCGAGATCTCGTCGCCGCGCCAGAACCAGCGGATCTCGAGCACGGCCCAGACGGTGAGGAAGACACCTGCCACCCAGGCGAAGGGTGCGCGCCGGGAAAGCCAGGTGGCGCGCGCGGCTAGGGCGGCGAAGAACGCGCCGGGGACCCCGTAGGCAAGGGTCAGCGTGTCGAGCGGCTGGACCCCGTAGACCCGGCCGGCGAGGCCAAAGACCGGGTTGAGGAGGGCGAGCGAGATGAGGAAGGCGAAGCTGGCGAGGAGGCCGAAGAGAAGCGCGAGCAGCCGGCGCAGCCAGCGCAACTGCGGCGAATGCTTCAGCCGGTAGAGCTGGGCCAGCGCGAGGAAGCTCCAGGTCAGGCCGAAGAGCGCTGCGGACCAGTGGTTGAGGTCGTCGTAATCCTCGGCCGGGACGAGCACAAGGACCGCGCGCCAGATCAGGATCGAGGCGAGAAGCCCGCCATAGGCCCAGAGCGCGCTTTCGAGGACGACGCCCGTGTTGCGCCGGCCTTGCGGCAGGAGCGCCAGCCCGGCGCCGAGGCCCGCCAGCGCGGCGCCGTAGGCCAGGAGCACCTCCCAGAGCGGCGCCTCCTCGACATAGGTGAGAAGTCCGGGGTCGACGACCAGGCGCCAGCTGAGGGTGGCGACGCCGGCGAGGTGGAACCAGTGCATCTCGGGCAGCCGGAAGCGGCGGTCGAGCGCGGCGGCGGCGACGACGAGGACCGAGAGCGCCACCGTGAGCGCGGCCTCGGCCAGCAGGATGAAGAGCGAAAGCGCGATCAGCGTGAGCGCGGCCAGCGTGGCGTAGGCGGCGCGGCGGCGATCCTCGCCGTCGGCGGCGGCAAAGCGGGCGGCGAAGAGCGTCATCAGCGCGGCGAGCGCGATGGCGTGGCCGGCCCAGAAGTAGGCGCCGATCACCTGCGCGGGGTGCCAGAAGAGCTCGAGCAGGATCGCGGTGGCCGAAGCGAAGGTGGCCGCCGCGGCGGCCCAGAGCGCCGGGAAGGGGCCGCGGAAGCTGCGCCAGGCGGCGGCGAAGGAGATGAGGGCGGCGAGGCCGAGGATCAGGGTGGCGGTGAGCGGCGGGGTCTCCTCGGGGTGCTCGGCGGGGTTCCAGAGGGCGAAGCCGCGATAGAGCGCGCCGAGATTCGCCGCCTCGGCGAAAACCAGGAGGAGGAAGGCCAGGGCGGGGACGAGCGCGAGGTCGGCAAGGCCGCGGGCCCGCGCCGCCCAGAGCGTGGGGGCAAGCGCGAGGCCGGCGAAGACGACAAGCGCAAGCATCGCCTCGGTGGCGTCGGTGTCCTGGGCGGCGAGGAAGAGGAGCGCGGAGGAGGCGACCATTGCGGCGGCGGCGATGCGGGTGGGGGGGACGACGCCGGTCTCGTCCTCCCTCGGTCGGCGCTGCAGGCTTTCGGAGATGGTCCAGCCCGGGTGGCTCGGCCAGACTTCGAGCCGGGGCAGGGCGATGGCGGCAAGGGCGAGCCAGGCGACAAGCGCGGCGTAGCCCGCGAATTCGCCGCCCTCGGCGAGGACGAGCGAGCCCATGCCGTAGGCGAGCGCCAGCGCAAGGGCCGAGACCCAGCCCCAGCGCCGCATAGCGTCGATGGTGAGGCCGGTGGCGCCGAGAAGGCCGTAAAAGAGGTAGAAGAGGGTGCCGCTGTCGGCGTCGCCGCCCACGAGGAAGGGCGCGGCAGCGGCGCCGGTGAGGCCGCCGGCGGCGAGGAACGGCCCGTAGAACCAGCCGAAGATCACCGCGAGGCCGCCGACGGCGAGGAGGCCGGCGAAGGTGATCTCGGGGCCGGTCAGGCCGTAGAGCTGGCGCGCGGCGATGATCGCGGCGTAGAGCACCACGAGCCCGGCGCCGGAGAAGGTGGAGGGCAGGTAGGCGGTGGCGCTGCCCTCGCCGTCGCCGGAGCGGCGGCGGATGGTCTCGCCGGCGACCACGAGCGCGGCGCCGAAGGCGAGCGCGGCGAGGACGCGCATGGTGGGGGTGAGAAGGCCGGTCTCGATGCCGTACTGGACGAGGAAGATGCCGGCGAGGCCGAGCGAGATCGCGGAGATCGCGTAGAACCAGTTCTCGCGGAGCCAGGCGAGGAAGCGGTCGAAGCCCGAGGGCGCGCGCGGAGGTGGCGGCGGGCCCGGGGGCGCGGCGGCGGCCTTCCAGGGCCCGGCGCCGGCTGCGGGCGCCGGCTCGGGGCTCGGAGCCTCGGCCTGCGAGGCGGCGTCCGGCGGTGCCGGCGGCGGTTCGGCGGTAGCCGCGGGCGGCTCGGGCTCGGCTTCCGGAGGGGCGCCGGACTTCAAGGCGAGAAGGTCGAGTTCCAGAGCGCGGATGCGGCGGCGCAGGCCGGCCACGTCGACAAGGAGGATGATCACCGCGACCGGGATGGCGAGGGCCACCAGGCCGACCAGGATGCCGAGGAATAACACGCCGCCGCGCCCTTGTCCTTCGCCCCCCGCGCGGAGGCTACCCGGAGAATGCGTCGCAAGCCAGTCGGGATTTCCCGACCCAACTGGAGCGGGCCGGGACCACGAGCCGCGGCGGCCCGACGAGGAGATCGGTTTGGACCGCGCCCGCCCGTTACGCGGTGCGCGCGACCCCGGCGGCGATTTCGGGGATCGAGCTCGCCGTCACGCCGGAGACGACGGCCTCGTCGCCACGGCGATCAGCGCGCCCGATCGAAGCTGCGCCGCCGAACCCTGAAGATCGAGCTCGCCGCACGGCCAAGGGGCTGGGACGGCGCCAGGTACTAGCCCGATCCGGAGGCATCGGACGCGCCGCTCAACTAGGCGAGCATCATGTCTGCGCCGAACGGGAGCCCCGGAGCGCCGCGCCCGAGGATGTACCGGTGACCGCCATCATCAGCGCCTCGGCGCCGCGCATCAGGCCCGCCGGCGCGGCGTCTTGGACCAAGACCGTCGCCGGGGAGATTGATCGGCCATAGGGGGGTGAGGCCAGAGTGAGTCGCGCGCGATTCCCACGGTGGCCGCCCGCTGGCAGACGCACGAACTCCGCGCCGCCACGCCAGGGACCGCGCCGGTGATCAGCCCCGGGAGCGCGGCGGTCTCGGCCTTGCCGGTCCGCTCGGCGAGCGCGGCAATGGCGTCGACAGAGTACATGGAGAACACACGCTTCCAGCGCCGCGATCATCGATGTCGCCGAGCGGCGGCACTGCCCTCATCGGGATCGGGCGCGGCGCATGTTTCTGCTCGCCGGATGCGCCGAATGGGCGTATCGGAAGCGCCATGAACCACCGCACCATCCTGCCGCTTGCGGAGGCTCCCCAGTTGCCGCTCTGGCGCCAGCCGGTGGCGCTCTTGTTCCTGATGGCGGCGGCGATGCCGATTGCTTTCGCCACCTGGTCGGCCTTGCTGAACAACTTCGTGATCGAGGCGGCGGGGTTCACCGGGGTCGAGATCGGCTGGCTGCACACGGTGCGGGAGATCCCTGGATTCCTGTCCGTGGGCGTGATCCTGGTGCTCCTCGTGATGCGCGAGCAGGTGCTGGCGATGGTGTCGCTGGTCCTGCTCGGCGTCGCCACCGCGATCACCGCGATGTTCCCCTCCTTCGGCGGGCTCCTGTTCGTGACGCTCCTGTCCTCGATCGGTTTTCACTACTACGAGACCGTGAACCAGAGCCTGCAGCTGCAGTGGCTGCCAAAGGACCGCGCGCCGATCGTGCTGGGCAGGATCGTCGCGGTTGGCTCGGGCGCCTCGCTTCTGGCCTACGGGCTTCTGGTGGTGACGTGGAAGACCTTCGATCTTTCCTACAACTTCGTCTACGTCGCGGCCGGCGGCGCCACGATCGCGCTCACCCTTTTCGCCGCCTTCGCCTATCCGCAGTTCGAGGCGCCCGAGCCGCAGCTCAAGACCTTCGTGCTGCGCCGGCGCTACTGGCTCTACTACGTGCTGCAGGCGGTGAGCGGGGCACGGCGGCTGATCTTCACCGTGTTCGCGGCCTTCATGATGGTCGAGCGCTTCGGCTTCGAGGTGCACGAGCTGACGGCGCTCTTCATCATCAACTTCCTTGCCAACATGGCCTTCGCCCCGGCCATGGGCCGCGCGGTGGCGCGCTGGGGCGAGAGGAACGTGCAGGTCTTCGAGTACATCGGGCTGACGGCGGTGTTCCTGGCCTATGGCGGCATCTACTGGTTCGGCTGGGGCATGGTGCTGGCCGCCGCGCTCTACGTGCTGGACCACCTGTTCTTCGCGCTTTCCTTCGCGCTGAAGACCTACTTCCAGAAGATCGCCGACCCCGGCGACATCGCCCCGACCGCCGCCGTCGCCTTCACCATCAACCACATCGCGGCGGTGTTCCTGCCGGCGCTTCTGGGCTATCTCTGGGTGATTTCGCCCGGCGCCGTCTTCGGTATGGCGGCAGGGCTCGCGGCGGTGTCGGTGGGGCTGGTGCTGCTGATCCCGCGACACCCGGAGAAGGGCAACGAGACGGTGCTCAGCCGGTATCTCGCGGCGGCGCCGGCCGAGTAGCGCTTTCGGCCCGTTCGACCGCGTCCAGCATCCGCTCGAGGCCGGTGTCGAAGAAGTGGTCGCGATAGGCCGGCCCCCAGAACCGGCTCATGGCGGAGATCTGCGGGTAGTCGCGCTCGGCGATCTCGGCCGGCACCGGGTTGGCCGCCGGCTGGCCCTTGGCGTAGCCGATCGATTCGTCGAGCGAGGCGCCCATGATGTAGTAGCCGATGGTCCGGAACAGGGTCGCCTTCTCGCGGTCGGGGATCGCCAGGCCGTCGAACAGGGTCAGGCAGCGCTCGAGCCAGTCGAGCCCCTCGCGGTGGCTGAGCCGGTGGGTGAGGAAGATCGGCGCGAACCCGGGGTGGCGGATCGCGGTGGCCCGGAAGCGGTGGCAGAAGTCGCGCAGGCGCTCGCGCGTCGAGCCGCCCTCTTCGGGCGGTGGCGTCTCGGCGATGCAGATGTTCACCATCGCCTCGAGCAGGTGCGCCTTGGACGGGAAGTAGTGGTAGAGGCTCATCGCCTGGCAGTGCAGGCGCTTGGCGAGCGCGCGGAAGCTGAGGGCGTCGAGCCCCTCGGCGTCGACCAGCGCCATCGCCTCGGCGGCGATCAGCTCGGCGCTGAGGTCGGGGCGTTTCGGCCGGTCCTTCTGGTCGGGCGCATCGGTCATGTCCTGGGCCTAGCGTGGCTCTCGGCCCCGCACAACCGCCCCCGGCGCCGATGGCGCGGGGGCGGCTGGCGGGACGGAGCCGCCTACATGCCGCTCAGCTCCTTCTTGAAGGTCTCGAAGTCGACCTGCATGCCGTTGAAGATCGTGCTCCAGTTCCGGGTCAGGCCGGCCAGCGCGACCGCTTCGGCGATCTCCTGGTCGGTGGCGCCGTGCTCGCGGGCCGAGTTGGTGTCGGCCCAGATGCAGTAGGTGCAGGGGATCTGCGCCGCGACGGCGAGCGAGATCAGCGACTTGGTCTTCGGGTCGAGGGCGGTGTCCTCAGCGAACTCGAGCGCCATCGTCTGCGTCCAGAGCCCGGGGAGGGCGCTGTCGGCGACCTGGGCGACGAACCTCGGCGCGGTGCCGCCCATCATCGCGGCGATGTCGGCGCGGGTCTGCGCCGCGTCCTGCGCCGCCACGGGCAGCGCGGAGACGGCGGCGAAGAGGGCGGCGGTGAGAAAGCGGGTCATCTGTCATCCCTTTCAATTAATGTGGCCTTACGGTGTAAGGATAATGGATTGATAACCTTACACCGTAAGATTGGCAAGCAAAAACTTACGCTGTAAGATTTCGTGAAGACGTGGCCCTGGCCTTCGCGCCGATCACGGTTGCAGGAGCCGCGGCCGGTGGCTGTGGCGGCGGGCAGTGTGGCTGCCTATATTGCGACGTAGGCAACATATGGGAGGCAGGCGGATGTTCCTGTTCGCTTCGAAGAAGTCCGAGATGGTGAACCCCGAGGAGGCGCTGCCAGGCCGCGCGGCGCCGATACAGACGGCCGAGACCCATTTCGTGAACGGCCGGAGCCTCAAGGGCGAGGTGCCGGCGGGCTTCGCCGAGGCGATGTTCGGCATGGGCTGCTTCTGGGGTGTGGAGCGCAAGTTCTGGCAGCTTCCGGGGGTCTGGGTGACGGCGGTGGGCTATGCCGGCGGCTACACGCCGAATGCGACCTACCGGGAGGTCTGCACCGGGCGCACCGGGCACAACGAAGTCGCGCGCGTGGTCTTCGATCCCAGCGTGGTGAGCTACGAGGACCTGCTGCGCGCGTTCTGGGAGGGCCACGACCCGACCCAGGGGATGCGCCAGGGCAACGACTGGGGCACCCAGTACCGCTCGGGCATCTATTACTACGACGAGGCGCAGAAGGCGGCGGCCGAGCGCTCGAAGGCGGCCTACCAGGAGCGGTTGACCGCCGCCGGCTACGGCCCGATCACCACCGAGATCCTGCCGGCACCCGAATTCTACTACGCCGAGGACTATCACCAGCAGTACCTCGCCAAGAACCCGGCAGGCTATTGCGGGGTTGGCGGCACCGGCGTGAGCTGCACGGTCGGCAGCGCGGCCTGAACCGGCGGGTCTAGCGGGATCCGCTGGTCAGCGGGTCGTGACCAGCTCGACGCCGAGCGTGTTCTGGACGTCGAGCAGATGGTTGTGGATCGTGATCACGGCCGAGCCCGCGAACAGCAGTCCGACGCCGTTCAGGTCGAAATCCATCAACAGGCTGCCCGAGTCGCCGCCCGCGGCCATGTTCGTGGTGATGATCTGGTGGCGGAAGACCGCAATTCCCGACGCACCGAACCCGACCGCGACGGTCGCGTTCGTCGCGAGCACGATGCCGGCGGTGACCTGCGTCGTGCGACCGACCTTGAGCACGTTCATCAGCGGCAGCGCCTGGCCGACGCCGGCCGGCGCAGCCACGCCGATGATCGAGGCGGTGACGTTGCGGCTGTCGGTTGGCCGGGCCAGCGCGGCATCGACGAGATTGTAGCCGCCGGTGTTCTGCGGCGTGCGGGTGAAGACGATCTCCTCGGTCCGCTCGAACGTCGCCACCATGTCGGCCGGGTAGACCCCGCCGTCGAACGGCCCCGGCTGCAGGATCAGGTCGCCCGGACGGGCCTGGTTCACATCCGCGAGCACGTGGTTGTTCGACAGGATCAAAATGTCGCCCTTGCAGTCCTGCCGATGGCCGCAGCAGCAGTGGTCGTGGCCCTTCTCGATCTCGCAGCAGCAGCGGCGCACGTCGCGCACGAGAGCGCCGAAGGTGCCGGCGGTGATGTTGTAGTGACCCAGGCTGTAGCCCGGCAGCGCGGGGCGGACGCGCGCGTCGAACACCAGCGCTTCGATCGGGCCGGACTCGACGACATCCGTCTCGACGCCGCCGATCTCGCCCGGGATCATCGCCGCCTTGGCGAGCTTGTCCGGCTTGACCTTGTCGGCAACGTAGATCGTGAGGACGGTCTTGTCCTTGAGCTTGCCGCCCTTCATCTTCTTCGACGCGGCGACCCCCACGACATTGTCGAGCCCGAGGAGTTCGGCCTCGTGCTTCTCCTGCACTTCGATGACCGCACCGATCTCTGAGACGGCCTCGAACCGGCTTGCCTCGGGTTTGCCGGTCTTGCTGTCGGCAAAATCCTTCCAGGTATCGGAAAACTTCTTGCCGGCGGATTGCTGGGCCGCGGACCATTTGGCAAGGTGATTGGTCATAGCACGCTCCATTGCTATGTTACCCTTCCAAAACACGCCTTCCGGTCGAACGCCCGACTGCGCCGGCCATCAAAAAGGCAGGCGCCCAGCAACACCGGATAGACTCGGAAAACGCGACTATAGTGTATCAGATTCAACCTCTGCGCGCCACATTCGGGCGGGCCGCCCACCGGGCTCGCCGGTTGAAGCGAGGAGGTCCTGCGCTATGTTTATCGACGTGGACGAGATCACACGGGACAGACGGGACCGGGCGCGGCCAGGCGGAATGCCTGATGGGCTGCGCCTTGTCATTGCAGCAGGCGTCACGGCGCTGGTCGCCGTGCAAGGATCGGAGGTTGCCATGGCCAAGACGTTAGGGCCGAGCTGGTCGGAGAAGGGTCGCGAAGCCGGCCGAAAGCTCGCCGATGCAGCGAAGTCGCTCGCCGAGGGCGGCGAAGGCACGACGCCCTTCGACTCCGGGAAGGTGTCCGAGACCTTGGCGCGGCATCAAGAGATGCTCATGGGCTATCCGAACGTCGTCGCCGTCTCCGATGGCGTCTGCGTTGAGGACGATGCCGATACGCCCAGGCCGTGCATCAACGTCTACGTCGACCGCAAGGTCGCGCTCGAGCAGCTGGACCAGGACGCACGTCTGCCCGCCGAGCTCGATGGCGTGCCTGTCCAGGTGATCGAGGCGGGCGAGATCGGCACGTTGCCGATGAAATGACCGGCGCTGGGCGCCGTGCGACCAGTGCCCCTTGTGCCCGCCGATGACCACGTTCACTGCCTTCACAACGCTGAAGGGCCGCGAGGCGGCCGAGGCGCTGGGATCAGCGCTGGAACATCTCGACCCCGCACCCGAGGGCGTCGGCGTGGTCGAGATCGAGGACGGCTGGGGGTGCTACGAGGTGGCGGGCTACTTCGCCGAGCCACCCGACGCGGTGGGGCTGGCGCTGCTGGCCGCGGCGCACCGGTCGGCAGAATTCGCGGTGTCGGAATTGCCCGAGACCGACTGGGTTGCGCATGTGCGTCGCGAGCTCGCGCCGGTCGAGGCGGGACGCTTCTTCGTATACGGCAGCCACGACGCCGACCGCGTGCCCGCGGGCCGCGTTGGCCTTCTGATCGAGGCGGCGATGGCCTTCGGCACCGGCCACCACGGCACCACCCAGGGCTGCCTGCGCGCGCTCGAACGGCTTGCCGCGGTCCGCTGGGAGCCGCGGCGGGTGGCCGATATCGGTTGCGGCACGGCGGTCTTGGCGATGGCCGCGGCAAAGGTCTGGCCGCGGGCCACCGTGGTGGCCTCCGACAGCGACCCCCTGGCGGTCGAGGTCGCCGAAGCGAACCTCCGGCCGAACGGTCTCGGGGGGCGGGTCGAGTGCCTCGAGGCGGCGGGATTCGCGCATCCGCGGCTGCAGGCGCTGAGGCCCTTCGATCTGGTCTTCGCCAACATTCTGAAGGGGCCGCTGATCGCCATGGCCCCAGAAATGGCCGAATCGGTCAAATCGGGCGGCTTTGCGGTTCTCTCCGGGATTCTGAATGGCCAGGCGGACGAGATCGTGGACACTTACGCAGATCGGGGCTTCACTGTTCACGATCGGTCGGAAATCGGCGAGTGGACTACGGTAATCTTTCGGCCAAGAACAGCATATTGACGCGAATTGCATTGACCGGGCCGCAATTAGGCCACAATTTCTCCAGACACTCCGGGGGCGGCAATTGTAAGGCGTTGGAGGTATCCGGAATGGACCAGCACCAAAGAGAATTTGACACTCGCCTCCGGCGTATCGACCGGAAGCACCGGAAGTTGTCAGGCGGGTTCGTGGCCGCCGTGGGCCACGACGGGCTGATCGTCGCCAAGCCGCGGCGGCGCCGGCTGCGGGTGCCCTTCGCAGGCATCGCGCTGGTGGCGATCGGCGTGATCGCCTTCAAGGGGATCGTGCATTCCCAGCTCGGCCCCGCGACCTACGATGCCCGCATCGCCGCGCTGGCCGAGGGCGGCCAGGTCGAGCGGGTCGGGGCCTGGGTGATGCAGGCCGATCCGCTGACCCTCTGGGTCTCTGCCCAGGCGCGCACGCTCTTCAACTAGCGCATCGCCGGACGGACAGAAACAAGGCCGCGGCAGGGAGCCCTGCGCGCGGCCTTTCTCGTGGACCAGGTTGGGGCCGGCGACGGAGCGGTCGGCCGGACGCCTGGTCAGCGGATCTGTTCGATCTCGGCCCGGCTGAGCCCGATGTCGTCCAGCTCGTGATCCGAGAGGTTCGACAGCGACTTGCGGGTGATCCGCGCGTCGTTCCAGGCGGTGATGCGGCCGGCCACGGCAGCGATCGTCGCGCCGAAGAAACTGCGGTTCGCGCGGGCGTGGGTATGGGTCAGCGAAGTCATGTCCGTGTTCCTTCTTTCCTGCCTCGATCCGTGGCCCTCGTGCCAGGATGCAGGCCACCTAATGCGACGGCTTTCGGCGCACAAGCAGGGCGGATTGCATGGCTCCCATGCAATTGCTGCAATGCAGAAGACTGACGTGGGTCCGGCTTTCGGAGGACCGGTCGCAGGGGTCGGAATCTGTCGAAAACAGACCAGCGCTGCGTCGCTTTCGTGCCGTCCGGGGCCGCCGCCGGCCGGATGCGGGCTTGCCTTCGCGCTGGCGGATGTTCGCGTTCCGTGCTAATCCGTTGCCAAAGCGCCACAGAGCGACGAGAGAGCGGCACGGGCAGCGAGGGCAGGCATGCGGATATTGGGGATCGACCCGGGGCTCCGCCACATGGGCTGGGGCGTGATCGACTCGGTCGGGCCGCGGCTTGCCCACGTGGCGAACGGCGTCTGCCGCTCCGGTGAGGGGAGCCTGGCCGAGCGGCTGCTGGCGCTGCACGCAGCGCTCTCCGAAGTGGTGGCGCGCTACGCGCCGGCGGCGGCGGCGGTGGAGCAGACCTTCGTCAACAAGGATGCGGCAGGCACGCTGAAGCTCGGGCAGGCGCGCGGGATCGCGCTCCTGGTGCCGGCGCAGGCCGGGATCGCGGTGGGTGAATATGCGCCGAACGCGGTGAAGAAGGCGGTCGTCGGCGTCGGCCATGCGGCCAAGGCACAGATCGACCACATGGTGCGGATCCAGCTTCCGGGCGCCGAGATCGCCGGGCCCGACGCGGCCGATGCGCTGGCGGTGGCGATCTGCCACGCGCACCACCTGGCCACCGGCGACCGCTACGCCGCCGCGCTCCTGAGGGCCGGCGGATGATCGGGCGGCTCGCCGGCCGCGTCGAGATGAAGGGCGAGGGCCAGGTGCTGATCGACGTGCGCGGCGTCGGCTACGTGGTCCATGTCTCCGAGCGGACGATGGCGGCGCTGCCCCCGGTCGGCGAGGCGGTGGCGCTCTGGACCGAGCTCCTGGTACGGGAAGACCTGTTGCAGCTCTTCGGCTTCCTGAGCCTGCAGGAGCGCGAGTGGCACCGGCTCCTGACGACGGTGCAGGGGGTAGGTGCGAAGGCCTCGATGGCGATCCTCGGCACCCTCGGCGCCGAGGGGCTGTCGCGGGCGCTGGCGCTGGGCGACTGGTCCTCGGTGAAGGCCGCCCCCGGGGTCGGGCCGAAGCTCGCCCAGCGGGTGGTGATGGAACTGAAGGGCAAGGCGCCGGCGGTCATGGCGATGGCGGCCACCGCCCCGGCCACCGGGACCGGGCGGGCGGCCGGGGAGGCCGAGGCGACGGAGGCGTCGCACCGGGTCGCGGTCCCGACGGTACCCGCGGGCGGCGCGGCGGCGACGGCCGAGGCGTTGTCGGCACTCACCAATCTCGGCTATTCGCAGGGCGAGGCGGCCGCCGCGGTGGCCGAGGCCGCGGGCGAGGCGCCGGAGGCCGAAACGCCGGCGCTGATCCGCGCCGCGCTGCGGAAGCTCGCGCCGAAGGGCTGAGGGTTCGCGCATGACCTGCAACCGGCGTGCTCTTCGGCCGACCGACGCCACCGGCGCGGGCGTCGCCCGGACCGGCACCACCGCTTTGCACTGGACGATGCCGGGCGCGGCGGCGCTTGCCCTTGCAGCCGTTCCGCGCGACAGTCCGGCCGACCATGGCCGAGCCTGATCCCATCCTTCGCGCCGAGCCCCGCCCCGAGGACACCGACCGGGCGCTGCGCCCGCAGCTTCTCGCGGAGTTCATCGGCCAGGAGGCGGCGCGGGCGAACCTGAAGGTGTTCATCGAGAGCGCGCGGCGGCGCGGCGAGGCGATGGACCACACGCTGTTCCACGGGCCGCCGGGACTGGGCAAGACGACGCTGGCGCAGATCATGGCGCGCGAGCTCGGCGTGAACTTCCGGATGACCTCGGGGCCGGTGCTGGCCAAGGCCGGCGACCTCGCCGCGATCCTGACCAACCTCGAGACGCGCGACGTCCTCTTCATCGACGAGATCCACCGGCTGAACCCGGCGGTGGAGGAGGTGCTCTACCCCGCGCTCGAGGATTTCGAGCTCGACCTGGTCATCGGCGAGGGTCCGGCGGCGCGGACCGTGCGGATCGAGCTGCAGCCGTTCACGCTGGTCGGCGCCACGACCCGGCTGGGGCTCTTGACCACGCCGCTCCGCGACCGCTTCGGGATCCCGACCCGGCTGACGTTCTACACCGAGGCCGAGCTTCTGGAGATCGTGCGTCGCGGGGCGCGGCTCATGGGCGTCGACGCCGACCCCGAGGGGCTGGCCGAGATCTCCCGGCGGGCGCGGGGGACGCCGCGGATCGCCGGCCGGCTGCTCCGCCGGGTCGTCGACTTCGCGGTGGTCGACGGCGACGGGCGGATCACCCTGGCGCTCGCCGACCGGGCGCTGACCCGGCTCGGCGTCGACCACCTGGGGCTCGACGCCGCCGACCGGCGCTATCTCTCGCTGATCGCGGAAAGCTACGGCGGCGGGCCCGTCGGGGTGGAGACGCTGTCGGCGGCGCTGTCGGAGAGCCGGGACGCGATCGAGGAGGTGATCGAGCCGTTCCTGCTCCAGCAGGGCTTGATCCAGCGCACGCCGCGGGGGCGGATGCTGGGCCGCAAGGCCTGGGCGCATCTCGGGCTGCCGATGCCGCGGGGGGCGGGGCAGGTGGAGCTGTTTGACGAGTGAGGCGGCGCGGCGGCGCGTCGCGGTCAGGGGACAGGGGGAGAGAGATGAAAGCTGCGGATCCGCTTCGGACTTCTCCGGCTTTCCCGGCGGCCCGATGACCGCCGACGAGCTCGAGGCGCTGTTCACGCGATCGGACGGAAGCTACCTCTGCGCCCGCTGGGGGCGGCCGGTCGCGCCGGTGGTGTTCGGCGTGGAGGAGGCGACGCTCGGCGTCGTGAAGGGCGCGATCGAGGCGGTGGCGGCGCTGGCAGGCCATCCCGTGGCCAAGACCGACCCGGAGCTCGGCGCCAACTTCATGATCTTCTTCGTCAGCGACTGGGACGAGCTTCTGGGCGTGCCGGACCTCGACAGGCTGATCGAGGGGCTGGAGCCCCTCGTCGCGCGGCTCAAGGAGGCCGAGGCGAGCCAGTACCGGGTGTTCCGCTTCGACACGACAGGCGGCGTGCGAGCCTGTTTCGCCTTCCTGCGGCTGACCGGGGAGTTGGCCGAACTACCGGCCGAGACGATCGCGCTGTCGACGGCCGTGCAGGCAATCCTGCTGTGGTCGGACACGGCCTTCGATCTGCGTTCGGCCCTGGCGCGGGCACCTTCGGGCGCGGTGATCCTGCGCCCTGAGATCGCGGCGGTGATTCGGGCGGCCTACGACCCGGCGATGCCGATGATGGCGCGGGATCCGAGCCATGCGCTGCGGCTTCTCGCGCGGAGCCGGGAGGCGCTGGCATGAGGGCCGGCCTCAGGGCTGCGGTGCCGTATTTCCTGGCGGTGTTCGCGGTGGGCTTCGTGTTGGGGACGCTGCGCGTTCTGGTCCTGGCGCCGGCGCTGGGCGCGGTTGCGGCGGTGGCGCTGGAGGTGCCTCTGATGCTGGTCGTGGCATGGTACGCCTCGCGCTGGGCGGTGGCGCGGCACCGAGTGCCCGCCCGGGAGGGGCCGCGGCTGGCGATGGGCGGCTTCGCCTTCGCACTGTTGATGGCGGCGGAACTCATGCTCGGGGTCTGGGGCTTCGGGCAATCGCTGGCGGGGATCCTGGCGGGGTACGTCATGCCCGAGGGGATGCTTGGACTGGCCGGGCAGGTGGCCTTCGCCCTGGTGCCGACGGCGCAACTGGTGGGCGAGCGTGGCCGGGGAGGGGCGGATGGACCTGGGGCTTGAGGGCAAGGTGATTGTGGTGACCGGCGGCGGCGCCGGTATCGGGGCGGCGATATCGCGGCTGCTCGCCGAGGAGGGCGCGGTGCCGGTGATCTTCGCGCGCCGGGCGCCGGAAGAGGATTTCCTTGCGGAGCTCGCGGCGCTGCAGCCGAAGGCGGGCTGGGTGCAGACGGAGCTTGCGCGCGATGTCGACTGCCAGGAAGCGGTGGCCGAGGCTCACGCCCGCTGGGGGCGGATCGACGCGCTGGTGAACAACGCCGGGAGGAACGACGGCGTCGGGCTCGACGCCGGTCCGGAGGTGTTCCGGGCCTCGCTCGCGCAGAACCTAGTGCACTACTACACGCTGGCGCATCTGTTGCTCGACGACCTCAAGGCCGCGAAGGGGGCGATCGTCAACATCGCGTCGAAGACGGCGGTGACCGGGCAGGGGGCGACCTCCGCCTACGTCGCCGCCAAGGCGGCGCAGCTCGGCCTCACCCGGGAATGGGCCGCTGAGCTGGCGCCCCACGGCGTGCGCGTCAATGCGGTGATTCCGGCCGAGGTGATGACGCCGATGTACGCCGAGTGGCTGAGGAGCTTTCCCGACCCGGAGGCGCAGCGGAAGCGGATCGAGGCGCGAATCCCGCTCGGCCGGCGGATGACCGAGGCCGAGGAGATCGCGGCCGCGGTCGTCTTCGCGCTCTCGCCGCGCTCGGGGCACACAACCGGCCAGTGGCTCTTCGTCGACGGCGGCTACGTGCATCTCGACCGGGCGCTCGGCGCCTAGATGAGGCGGACGGCTTGCAGCGCGCAGGGTCAGGCCGAGCTGCCCCGGCGTTCGCCGCTGGGGAGCGCCTCGGCACCGGATCTTCCTTGCATCGGCAAGGCCACCCCACCGGATCCCGGCCCTAGGCGCGCCTCGCGCGGCCCGTGCTGTGGAGCTTGAGGATCGCGTATACGGCGTCGTTGGTGGGTGTCGCTACCCCGAGGCCTCGGCCGAGCTCGGCGACCCTGCCCGAGAGCCAGTCGAGTTCGAGCCGGTTGCCCTTGTCGAGGTCGTGCGCCATCGAGGCCATCATGTCGGCGGGTGCGCTCTCGGCGAAGGCCATGCGGTCCTCCACGAAGTCCGGCGCGAGCGACACGCCCGAGGCCCGGCCCACGGCCCAGGTCTCGCGCATCAGCGCCTCGAAGAACGCGCGCGTGACGGGATCGGCGAGGATCGCGCCGAGCGGCATTCGCATCGACGCGGTCGCTCCGGAGAGGCCGACGAGGAAGACGAACTTCTCCCATCGGACGCGGTTCATGTCTTCCGCCACCGAAGCGTCGATCCCTGCAGCCGCGGCAGCCTCGGCGAATGCCTCGACTGCCGGGTCGCGCGCGCCGTCGATGCGGCCACAGACGAGTTTCGCGAACTCGCTCGTGTGGCTGACCACGCCCGGCGCGGCCAGTACCGTCGCGATGTAGGCGCTGCCCGCCGCTACCCGCTCGGGTCCCAAGACCCGGCCGATGCGCTCGGGCGCGTCGACACCGTTCTGGAAGGTGATCAGCCGGGAATCCGCGCCGATCAGCGGGCGAGCCTGTTCCGCGGCCGCCTCGGTGTCCCAGAGCTTGACCGCGAAGAGCACGACGTCGACCGGACCGATTGCCGCCGGATCGTCTGTTGCCGTCGGCCGAGGCAGATGCAGCGCGCCGAGGGGGCTTTCGATCCTGAGCCCGTCGCGGCGGAGCGCGGCGAGGTTGGCCCCGCGCGCCACGAAGGCGACGTCGTGCCCTGCCGCCGCGAGTCGACCGCCGAAATAGCCGCCGACCGCGCCGGTCGCCATCACCGCAATTCGCATCCCTTGCTCCTCCGTATCGCCATCGCGGATCACGAAACGCTAGCGGAACTTTCGCCCTCCTGCCAACGGCCCGGGGTTGTCCGGCAGCGACGCGGCCGCTAAGGCTCCGGCAAACCGAGCGAGTTGCTCAGCCCATGCCGCACCTCTTCCCGATCCGCGTCTACTACGAAGATACTGACCTCGCCGGCATCGTATATTACGCCAACTACCTGAAATTCATCGAGCGGGCACGGACCGAGTGGGTGCGGTCGCTGGGGATCGACCAGGGGCGGCTGAAGCGGGAGGCCGGGATCGTGTTCGCGGTGCGGCGGCTGGTGGCCGACTACCTCGCCCCGGCGCGGTTCGACGACGAGGTTGTGGTCGAGACCGACCTTCTGTCGCTGACCACGGCGCGGATCGCGCTCGGGCAGAACGTGCGCCGGGGCTCGGAGCGGCTCTTCGAGGCCGAGGTGACGCTCGTCGCCCTGACCGAGGCGGGACGGCCTGCGAGACTGCCGGCGGAAATTCGCCGGGCCCTTGAAACATAGGGCCGCTCACAAGCAAGTGTTGGCGTTCCCCCTCAAATCAGGGTAGAAGCGCCGCTAAGAAAAGCCGCGAACGCGGCCCGACACGAGCAGGACTATGGAAACGGAAACCCTTGCCCTGGCGACGGAGATCGATTTCTCCATGCTCGCCCTCTTCGCACGCGCCACCTTCACGGTGAAGGTGGTGATGATCCTTCTGCTTCTGGCCTCGTTCTGGAGCTGGGCGATCATCATCCAGAAATTCCTCAACTACCGCCGGGCGCGGACCGAGGGCCTCAGCTTCGACGAGGCGTTCTGGTCGGGCGAGCCGCTGGACGAGCTCTACGAGAAGATCGGCGATGCGCCGCAGGGCGCGAGCCAGAGGATCTTCTCGTCCGGCATGCTGGAATGGCGGCGCAGCCACCGCGACGACGGCCGGCTGATCGCCGGCGCCCAGGCGCGGATCGACCGCAGCATGGACGTGGCGATCGCCAAGGAGGCCGAGGATCTCTATGGCGGCCTGTCGTTCCTGGCCACGGTCGGCGCCACGGCGCCGTTCATCGGGCTCTTCGGCACGGTCTGGGGCATCAAGCACAGCTTCGAGCAGATCGCGATCAGCCAGAACACCAACCTCGCCGTGGTGGCGCCGGGCATCGCCGAGGCGCTGCTGGCCACCGGGATGGGGCTTCTGGCGGCGATCCCGGCGGTGATCTTCTACAACAAGCTCTCGGCCGACAGCGACCGCATCGTCGGCTCCTACGAGGCCTTCGCGGACGAGTTCGCCACGATCCTTTCGCGCCAGCTGGACAGCTGAGATGGTGGCGGGAACCATCAAGGGGTCGGGCGGCGCCAAGCGGCGCGGCCGCGACCGGCGCCGCCGCGGCAAGGTGCGCGCGATGAGCGAGATCAACATCACGCCGATGGTCGACGTGATGCTCGTCCTGCTGATCATCTTCATGGTGGCGGCGCCACTCCTGACCGTGGGCGTGCCGGTCGAGCTGCCGAAGACCGCGGCGCAATCGCTGCCGCAGACGCCCGAGGAGCCGCTCACCGTCACGTTGACCCTCGAGGGCACGATCCTGATCCAGATGACCGAGACGCCGGAGGCAGAGCTGATCGCGAAGCTGCGCGCCATCGCCGCCGAGCGGGCCGACGACAAGGTGTTCCTGCGCGCCGACGGCGCCATCCCCTACGAGCGGGTGGTGCAGGTGATGGGCGCGCTCAACGCCGGCGGCTTTTCCGACATCGGGCTGGTGACGGAAACCGGCGGCCCAAGGTTCGACGGCGCGGGCGCGTCGGAGACGTCGGGCGGCTAGAACGGGCTGCGGTGGGTGCGAGATGAAGCGGAGCGGAATCGTCACGGATCGGTTCCCCGGGGCGCCAGCCTCGGCTCGCGCCCGGATGCGCGGCGGGTCTCCGGCATGAACACCGGGCAGTATATCTCGGGGGTGGGGCACCTCGCGCTGATCGTCTGGGCGCTGGTCGGCGGCGTGCTGTTCAGGCCGAAGGAGCCGCCCTTCGAGTTCGCCAACGTGTCGCTGGTGTCCTCGGCCGAGTTCGCCGCAATGCAGGAGGCGGCCGCGCCGAGACCGGTGGATGAGCCCGTGGCCGAGCCCGAAGTGGCGCCCGAGCCAGAACCGGAGCCCGCGCCTGTCCCCGAGCCGGAACCGGAGCCCGAGCCAGAGCCCACGCCCGAGCCGGAACCCGAACCTGCACCCGAGCCAGCGCCTGAACCGGAGCCGGCCGAGGCGGTGCCGCCGCCTGAGCCCGATCCTGGCTCTACGGTCCTGACCGAGGAGGTCGAGGCGCCGGCGCCGCAGGAGGCCGACATCGTCGCCGAGGCCGAGTCCGAGGCGCCGCCCGAGGACGTGCCGGAAGCGCCCGAGGCGGAGGTGGCGGTCGAGCCGGAAGAGGCTGAGCCGACCGAGGAGCCGGTGGTCGAGGCCGAGCCAGCCGCGCCGCCGCCAACGACAACCGCGATCGTGACCGAGGCCGATACGCCGGGCGCCGGCGGCGGGGCGCTGGCGCCCGAGAACTCGCGTCGGCCCCGGGCGCGGCCCGAACGGCTGGCGGCGGCTCCGGCGCCGGAGCCGGACCCCGAGCCGGAACCGGCGCCCCAGGCTGAGCCGGAGCCGCGGGTGGAGGATGCGATCGCCGCGGCGGCGGCGGATGCCGTGGCCGAGGCGCTGGCGTCGGCCCAGAGCGAGACGACGAGCGAGACCGGCGGCACCGGCCTCGCGGCCACGGGGCCGCCCCTGACCAGCGGCGAGCGCGACGCCTTCCGCATCGCCGTGCAGGGCTGCTGGGTGGTCGACCCGGGTTCTGAGGCGAGCCGGATCTCGGTGACGCTGGCCTTCGGGCTCGACCAGTCGGGCAAGGTGGTGAGCGGGCCGACGCTGATTTCCGACAGCGGCGGGTCGGAGGCGGCGGTGCGCACGGCCTTCGAGGCGGCGCGGCGGGCGATCCTGCGCTGCCAGAGCGGCGGCTTCCCGCTGCCGCCGGAAAAATACCAGCAATGGCGCGAGGTCGAGATGACCTTCGACGCGAGCGGGAGGCAGATCCGATGAAGTACCTTGCACGCAAGGCGGGAATCCGCCAAGCGCCGCGTAGCGCGGCCGGTGCCGTGCTAAGCAACCACAAGTCCAGGAACGAGGGGCAAATGAAGCGCCTTCCCACCACATTCCTTGCGGCCGTGCTCGCCTTCGCCTTCGCGGGCCTCGCCCAGCCACCGCAGGCCGCGGCCGAGCCGTTGCGCATCATCCTGACCGACCCGGTGATCGAGCCGGTGCCGATCGCGGTCCCGACCTTCCTGGCCGAGACGCCGGAGGCGGCGCGCTACGCCGAGGAGATCACGCGGGTGATCGCCGCCAACCTGACCGGCACCGGGCTCTTCCGCGAGATCGGGCCGGAGGCCTTCATCAGCCGGGTCAGCAGCTTCGATAGCCCGGTGCAATACGCCGACTGGAAGGCGATCAACGCCCAGGCGCTGATCACCGGCGCCGTGGCCGTCGGCGGCGACGGGCGGCTCAGCGTGAAGTTCCGGCTGTTCGACATCTTCTCCGACGCGCCCTTGGGCGAGGGGCTGCAATTCGGCGGCTCGGTCGACAGCTGGCGGCGAATGGCACACAAGGTGGCCGACGCGGTCTATTCGCGGATCACCGGCGAGGGCGGCTACTTCGACAGCCAGGTGGTGTTCGTGGCCGAAACCGGACCGAAGGACGCCCGCCAGAAGCGGATCGCGATCATGGACCAGGACGGCGCCAACGTGCAGTACCTGACCGACAGCGCCTCGATCGTGCTGGCGCCGCGGTTCTCGCCCGATGCCTCGCGGATGCTCTTCACCAGCTACGAAGCCGGCAATCCTTCGATCTACCTGATGGACATCGGCTCGCTGCAGCGCTGGCAGGTGGCTTCGGATCTCGCCTCGATGACCTTCTCGCCGCGGTTCTCGCCGGACGGCGCCCGCGTGATCTACTCGATGAGCCAGGGCGGCAACACCGACCTCTGGATGCAGGACCTGGCCGGCGGGCTGCCGGTCAGGCTGACCAACGCGCCCTCGATCGAGACCGCGCCGTCGTTCAGCCCCGACGGCAGCCAGATCGTGTTCGAGAGCGACCGCTCCGGCAACCAGCAGCTCTACGTCATGGCGGCGGGCGGCGGCGAGGCGAAGCGGATCAGCTTCGGGCCCGGCCGCTACGGCACCCCGGTCTGGTCTCCGAGGGGCGACTACATCGCGTTCACCAACCAGAACCAGGGCCGGTTCCACATCGGCGTGATGCGGACCGACGGCTCGGAGGAACGGCTGCTGACCGCCTCGTTCCTCGACGAGGGGCCGACCTGGGCGCCGAACGGCCGGGTGATCATGTTCCACCGCGAGACCTCGGGCGCGTCCGGCGAGGCTGCGCTCTACTCGGTCGACATCTCGGGGCGGAACCTGCGCCGGATCCCGACCGAGACCGGAGGCTCCGACCCCTCCTGGGGACCGCTTCTGCCCTGACGCGGGCGGCGTTTCCAAGACCGAGACGAAATGCTATCTTCCACGGCAATCGAACCAATAACACGAGCAGGACAGACCCCAATGACCAATCCCCTTCTCAAGGCACTTCTGATCATCGCCGCGCTTGGCCTCTCGGCGTGCGCCAATCCCGACCGCTTCGGCGGCGCGGGCGCCGGCGGCATCGACGCCGGCGGCCTCGGCAGCCCGGACGACCCGCGGTCGGTGGCCTATTTCAACCAGACCATCGGTGACCGGGTGCTGTTCGCCGTCGACCAGTCGACGCTGACGCTCGAGGCGCAGCAGACCCTGAGCCAGCAGGCGGCCTGGCTGAACCAGAACACCGACTATTCGGCGCTGATCGAGGGCCATGCCGACGAGCAGGGCACCCGGGAATACAACCTCGCGCTGGGCGAGCGGCGGGCGAACGCGGTGCGCGAGTTCCTGATCAGCCAGGGCGTTGCCGGCGGCCGGCTGAGGACGATCAGCTACGGCAAGGAGCGGCCGATCGAGATCTGCTCGGAGGAGAGCTGCTACGCGCAGAACCGCCGCGCGGTGACGGTGCTGACCGCCGGTGCGGGCGTCTGACCCGATGCGGCTCGTCCTCGCGGTTCTCGTGATCCTCGCCGGGCCTGCCGCCGCGCAGTCCCGGCAGGAGACGCTGGCCGACATCCGCCAGCAGCTCTCGGTGCTCTACGTCGAGCTTCAGACGCTGAAGCGCGAGCTGTCCACCACCGGCGCGCCCACCATCGGCACCGGCGGCGGCTCGGTTCTGGACCGGATGGCCGCGATGGAGGCCGAGCTGCAGCGGCTGACGGCGAAGTCCGAGGAGCTGGAGAACCGGATCGACCGGGTCGTGGTGGACGGCACCAACCGGGTCGGCGACCTGGAGTTCCGGCTCTGCGAGCTGGAGGCGGGCTGCGACGTCTCGGCCCTGCCGGCGGGCACAACCCTGGGCGGCGGGACGATGCCGGGCACCGGGGCGGGCACTACGACCGGAGGGACCGGCGCGCCGGCGGTCGGCGGGGAAAGCCTCGCGGTGGAAGAACAACCGGAGTTCGACCGGGCGAAGGCGGCCTTTGACGCCGGCGACTATGCCGGCGCGGCGGGGCTGTTCCAGAGCTTCACGGAGAAGTTCACGGCCGGACCGCTCTATGCCGAAGCCCATTACTGGCGTGGCGAGGCGCTGGCCCGGCAGGGCGACCACCAGGGAGCGGCGCGGGCTTTCCTCGACAGCTTCTCCGGTGCGCCGAGCGGGCCGGTGGCGCCGCAGGCGTTGCTAAGTTTGGGCCGGTCCTTGGGCGACCTCAACCAAGCGGTAGAGGCCTGCGTGACTCTGGCCGAGGTGGGTGTGCGCTTCCCCCGGTCGCCGGAGGCCGCAGGTGCCATGGCCGCGCGGCAGTCGCTCGGCTGTCAGTGAGCCTGGCCGACAGGTTTTCCACAGCGATCGAGGCACTCTGCGGCCCGGAGCTCGCCGGGCCCTTCGGCGTCGCGGTATCGGGCGGCGG
>JBFKAV010000032.1:0-25974 GCA_041621405.1 Paracoccaceae bacterium | reverse complement strand
GGGCCGCCGCGCACGGTGTCGTCGCCGGGGCCGCCGCCCATGAAGTCGTTGCCGAGCCCGCCGTCCATCGTGTCGTTGCCGAGGCCGCCGCCCATCCGGTCGTCGCCGCCGCCACCGTCGGCCAGGTCGTCGCCGTCCGACATCGAGATGTTGTCGTTGCCCTCGCCGCCGTTCAGCGTGTCGTTGCCCGCCTGGCCCAGGAGCTCGTCGTCGCCGTCGCCGCCGTCGATCGAATCGTCGCCCTCGCCGCCCTCCAGCCGGTCGTTGCCGCCGTCGCCGAGAAGCGTGTCGTGCCCGGCATGGCCGAGAAGCGTATCGTTGCCCATGCGACCACGAAGCGCATCCTGCATCTGGGTTCCTTCGAGGACGTCGTCGCCGTCGGTGCCGTCGATTTCCAAGCCGACCAGAGCCTCGAGGCCCATGTAGTGATCGAGGTTGACGACGCTGAGGCCCGCGATCTGTGCGGCTGTCAGAGGCATTCCGTCTGCTGTGTGGATGTCCAGCACCTCGCCTAGATAGCTGATCCGTGCGCCCCAGGGCATCGGCGTGATCTGGAGCTGATCGACGTTCCGCAGAAGCGGAAATGCCGAGAGGTCGAGCCGATCCTTGGTGCGGTCGAAATCCATGATCACGTCGACTTCCTGATCGTAGCTCAGGACGAAGATGTCGGCGCCCGCGCCGCCCGTCAGTGTGTCGGCGCCCGCCCCGTCGAGCAGGAAGTCGTCGCCGCTCCCACCGTTGATCACGTCGGCGCCTTCGCCGCCTGCCAGCACGTCGTCGCCCGCGCTTCCTGCGATGGTGTCGGCGGCGCCGGTGCCGACCCTGATCGTTCCCGCAGGCCCGGGGGTCAGGGTGATCTGGGTGAAGCCCGGGCTGTCGCCGCTGCTCACGAAGACCTGGATCTTGCCGCCCACGACCACGGCCTCGATCGAGTTGACGGCCGACAGCGTGGTGCTCGCGCTGTCGACAATCGTTCCGAGGTGGTAGAGCGTGCCGCCGGGCAAGAGCAGGAACAGGCTTATTCCGCCGTCCGCCCCGCCGGCAATCAGGTAGACCTGCCCATTGATGGTGACGGCCTCCAGCGCGGTCACCGACTGGAAGCGCGTGTGCAGACTGTCAATGACGTGATCGGTCGGAGTCAGGCTGCCGTCCGACTCGATCCGGAGCACCGACAGCGAGGAACTGCCTGTCGCCGCCTGAACAACGTAGGTGACGCCGGCGACCGTCACGCATTCCGCCTCGGCGGGTCCGCTGATCCCGAGCCCCGCGCCGGCACCTTCGCTGTCGATGAGAGTGAGCGATCCGTCGGGCGAAACGAGGAAGCTCCGGATCTCTCCGCTGTAATCCGACACGATCAGCAGCATCTTTCCCGCCACCTCGACGGCCTCGAGCCCTGCGATCCCGGCTCCGCCCACGGGGCTTACCGCGCCCGTGCGCACGAAGTCGCCGCCCGCGTCGCGCTCGAAGCAGTCTATGGGCGAGCCGTCGGCATAAGCCACATAGACGAATTCGCTGCCGCTCACCTCGACGACGGCGATCGAAGTCACTCGGTTGCCGGCACCGGCGAAGGCATAGGTCTGGCCCGTCAAGGGGTTGAAGGCGACAAGCTGGCTCACCGACGCCGAAAGCGGTACGAGCGCCACGAGAAGTTCCTCGCCCCCAATGGTGATTGCGCAGAGTTCCTCGGCCGCGATCCCGTTGGTCGGAAGGGCGTCAATCTCGATCAGCGTCACGTTTCCGCCCGCATCCATGCTGTAGACGAGAAGCTCGCCGGTGTCCGCCGTGGAGACCCGAAGCCTTATCCCCCCGCCGCCGGATGTCAGCTCCATGTCGGAAACGCTCCGCGGCGAACCGCCAGACCCGTTCAGGAACGTGGATTTGACTGCCCAAGAAAGCATCTCCCACCTCGCACACCATCTTCACACCCGGGATTGATGCTTGGGCGAAGACGTTAAGAGAGGCTTTCGGAGTCGGGGCGGAATCGTGGCGGCAGCGGGCGATCCGCCAGCAAAGAGCGCTGCATTCGAATCCAATCTATGGCGAAGCACTTCGGACCAGGCGCTACCAATCCGAGCTTCGGCTACCTCACAGCATCGAGGGAACCACCAGGTCCGGCGGCTGGTGGCCGTCGGCGAAGGTCTTGATGTTGATGATAACCTTCTCGCCCATCTCGACCCGGCCCTCCACGGTGGCCGAGCCCATGTGCGGCAGGAGCACAACGTTGTCGAGCTCGCGGAGCCGCGGGTTGATCTCGTGGCCGCGCTCGAACACGTCGAGCCCGGCCCCGGCGATCTCGTTCGCGCGCAGCATCCGGGTCAGCGCGTTCTCGTCGACCACTTCGCCGCGCGAGGTGTTCACGACCACCGCCGAGGGCTTCATCAGCTTCAGCCGCCGGGCGTTGATAAGGTGAAACGTCGAGGGCGTGTGCGGGCAGTTGATCGACAGGATGTCGATCCGGCTCACCATCTGGTCGAGGCTCTCCCAGTACGTCGCCTCGTGCTCCTCCTCGATCTCGGGGCGCAGGCGCTTGCGGTTGTGGTAGTGGATCTGCATGCCGAAGGCGCGGGCCCGACGCGCCACCGCCTGCCCGATCCGCCCCATGCCCAGAATGCCGAGCCGGCGCCCGCCGACGCGGCCGCCGAGGAAGGCCGTGGGGGCCCAGCCGGCCCAGTTGCCCGCCTGCATCACCGCGAGCCCCTCGGGGATGCGCCGGGTCACCGCCAGGATCAGCGCCAGCGCCATGTCGGCGGTGTCCTCGGTCACCACGCCCGGCGTGTTCGAGACCAGGATCCCGCGCTGCCGCGCGGTCGCCACGTCGATGTGGTCCACCCCGGCACCGTAGTTGGCGATCAGCTTGAGCTTCTCGCCGGCACGCGCCAGCATGGCGGCGTCGATGTCCTCGGTGATCGTCGGGACCAGCACGTCGGCCCGGCCCATCGCCTCGATCAGCTCGTCCCGCGTCATCCGCGTGTCGTCCGGGCGCAGCTCCACGTCGAAAAGCTCGGTCATCCGCGTTTCCACGGCTTCGGGCAACCGTCGCGTAACGACAACACTCAGCCGCTGTCCGGGCATCCTGCCTCTCCCCCATCTTTGCGGGCTTCGCTTCGGCTGGCAAATTGGCGCATAGTGGGGCCGCGCACAAGAACCCCGCGCCAACGGTCGAGCAAGAAAATTACCGATACGGGCAAGAATCGGACAGCATCATGAGGCGCGCGCATTTCGCGACCGTGCTGATCGTGGCACTCCTCGCCGGCGCCGCCGGCGCCGGGGAGCGCGGGCCGGTGACCAACCTGCCGCTGCCGCGCTTCGTGTCCTTGAAGGCCGACGAGGCCAATGCGCGACGCGGCCCCGGCACCGACCACCGCATCGACTGGGTGTTCCGCCGCCGCGACATGCCGCTGCAGGTGGTCGCCGAGTTCTCCAACTGGCGCCGCGTGCTCGACCGCGACGGCGCCGGCGGCTGGGTGCATTACACACTCCTTTCAGGCGTCCGCACCGTTCTCGTCGACGAGGACATGACCGCGCTCCGCGCCCGCCCCGACGGGGAGGCGCCGGTCAGCGCCTACGCCGAGGCGGGGGTGATCGCCCGGCTCGGCGAATGCGTGCCGGACTGGTGCCGGATTTCCGCCGATGGCACCCGTGGCTGGGCCGAGGTGGCCGCGCTCTGGGGCGTCGCGCCGGACGAGCTTCGCGACTGACCGGGGCTTGCACGCTCCGGGCCCGGGCGCTAGTCCGGGGGCCTCGCAACCCCTACCACGCCCACCTGGGCCCGCCGATGACCGCGCCGCGCGCCACCCGCCTCAACCTCTCCGCCGGCCTGGCCTCGGTGGCGGTGGCGCTGCTTCTGGTCGGGCTCAAGCTCTGGGCGCTCGGCGAGACCGGCGCGCTCTCGATTGCCGCCTCGCTGGCCGACAGCGCGATGGACCTCATGGTCTCGCTCGGCGGCCTGGCCGCGCTGGTCTACGCCGCGCGGCCCGCCGACGCGGACCACGCCTTCGGCCACACCTCTGCCGAGGACCTCGCCGCGCTCGGCCAGTCGCTGTTCATCCTCGCCTCGGCCGCGGTGATCGCCTGGGCCGCGGTCCGCCGGCTTCTCTCCGACACGCCTACCGCGCTCGCCGCCGAGGGCCGCGGCATCGTCGTGATGGCCCTCTCCATCGTCGTGACGCTGGCCCTTGTCCTCTGGCAGCGCCGCGTTGCCGGCCGCACCGGCAGCCGCGTGGTCAGGGCGGATTCGCTGCACTACCTTGGCGACCTCCTGCCCAATCTCGGCGCCATCCTCTCGCTCTGGGTCTCGGCGCGCTACGGGCTCTTCCAAGTCGATGCCGTGGTCGCGCTCGGCGCGGCGCTGATGCTGGCGGTCGGCGCCGCCTCGATCTTCAAGGGCGCGTGGGACGCGCTGATGGACCGCGGCGCCGATCCCGAACTCGTCGAGGGCATCGCCGCAATCGCCCGCGGCTTTCCCGGCGTGAAGGGTTTCCACGACCTCAAGACCCGCACCGCCGGCGCCACGGTCTTCGTCAACATCCACATCGAGCTCGACGGCGACCAGACCCTGCGCGAGGCCCACGCCATCGGCGCCCGGCTGAGGCGGACGATCCTCGAGACCTACCCGCAGACCGACGTGATCGTGCACAAGGACGTTGCGGAGGAGGGCTAAGCGGGATCGAGGCCGCCGGCCCCGCGCCGGTCAACACCGCGCGCCGCATCCGCCCCTTGCCTGCGCCCGAGATCGCGGCATGCTCTGGCACCGATGGCCACGAGGAACAGCCCGGCGATGGAGGACGACACGATCTGCCCGCTCTGCGGCAGGCCGATCCCGGAGGGTGCGGCCTCGAGCCTGCATCACCTGGTGCCGAAGCTGAAAGGCGGCAAGGGCGGCGAGACGGTGCTCTTGCACGCGATCTGCCACAAGGAGATCCACGCCGCCCTCACCGAGGCCGAAATCGCCCGCGACTACCGCACCATCGCGGCGCTCCGCGCCCATCCCCGGATCGCCCGCTTCGTCGCATGGGTGGCCCGGCGCCCGCCCGGCTTCACCTCGAAGGTCCCGGGGCCGCGGCGCAGGCGCTAGGGCGCCCGGCACATCGCCTTGATCGCCGCGACGTGCTCCGGCGCCGCGGCAAGCGCGTCGGCGGCGAGCTCGGACACCGCCTCCATCAGCGCCTCGGCCGCCACCACGCGGTCGACGAGCCCCCAGGCCAGCGCCTCCTCGGTCGCGATCCGCGCCCCGGCCATCAGCATCATCTTCGCCCGCGCCGGCCCGACCAGCGCCGCGAGGCGCGCCGGGTCGGAGGGCTGCGGCAGGTAGCCGAGCCTCATCACCGGATAGAACAGCTTCGCCCCCTCTGCCGCGATGCGCAGGTCGCAGGCGAAGGCCATGCCGCAGGCGCCGCCGGCCAGCGTGCCGTTCAGCGCAGCGATCGACAGCCCCGGAAATGCGGCGACGGCGGTCGAGAGCCGCTCCCAGACCGGGTCGGTCGCCAACCCCGCCCGCGCGGCCTCGAGATCGGCCCCGGCCGAGAATACCCGGCCCGCCCCGGTCAGCACGAGAACCCGGTCGCCTTCGGCCGCCGCCGCCTCGGCCTCCTCGGCCAGATGCACCAGCATCTCGCGGGTCAGCGCGTTGGCCTTGTCCGGGCGGTCGAGCACCAGCAACCGCCGCCCGCCGGCCCGCTCCGACCGGATCACGGGATCAGGCCCACCCGGCGACGGATCTCCTTGTCGCGGAGCGAGATCTCCTGGCCCGCGAACTCGTCGGCCGCCGGCCCGCACATCCAGAGGAGCGCCTCGGCCACCCAGGCCGGCGGGATGTGCTGCTTCGGGTCGAGCTTCGAGACCGGGTTCACGCCCGAGGCGCGGATCTGCTTCTGCATCTCGGTGGCGACCGTGCCGGGCGAGAGCCCCATCGCGCGGATGCCCTTGAGGTGCATCTCGTGGTGCAGGCAGGCGGTCAGCATCGCCGCCCCTGCCTTCGAGCTGCAATAGGCGCTCCAGCCCTCCAGCGGAGTGTGCGCCGCCCCCGAGCTCACTGTGACGACGATGCCACCGCCTTGCCGGATCATCCCCGGCAGCACCGCCCGGATGCCGTGCAGCACGCCCTTGAGGTTGATGTCGACGAGCCGGCCCCAGGACGCCGGATCGACCTGGTCGATCCCGGCGATGGGCTCGATCACGCCGGCGTTGTTGATCAGCACGTCGACGCCGCCGAAGGCCTGGGTCATCGCCGCCACCGCGCCTCCGACCGAGGCGTAGTCAGCCACATCCGCCGGCAGTGCCCGCGCCGTGGGGCCGATCTCCCTCGCCAGAGCCGTGATATCGCTCCCGCTGCGTGCCAGGAGCCCGACCTTTGCCCCTTGCTCGGCGAAGAGCCGCGCCGCCGCCGCGCCGATCCCCCGACTCGCACCGGTGATCAGCACTCGCCTGCCGCTCATCTCCGCCATCGGCAACACTCCTTCTTCGAGGCCTCGAATTGCCTCATTTCTGGCCCCTTGACCGGATACGCGCAAGCGCCGAAGCTCCTCCCCGATTTCCAACACGAGGTTCGCCACATGCACCGCTTTGCCGCCGCCACGCCGCTTGCGTTTCTGCTCTCCAGTACCGCAGCCTTTGCCGACGTCACCGCCGAGGAAGTCTGGGCCGATGTCCGCGCGCTGATGGAGGGCTCGGGCCAATCGGTGTCGGTGGGTTCGGAGGACCGTGCGGGCAACACGCTGACCGTGCGCAACATCGTCGTCGACATGAGCATGGCCGATGCCAAGTCCTCGGCCTCGCTCGACGAGATCGCCTTCGTCGAGCGCGGCGACGGCACGGTCGAAGTCGTGCTCTCACCGGATTATCGCGTGGTCTCGAGCTCGACCGTGGACGGCGAGACGGTCGAAGTGCATGCGACGATCACCCATACGGCGCTCTCGATCGTGGTCAGCGGCGACGCGGCCTCCAAGTCCTACACCTATTCGGCGGCTTCGCTCGGCTTCGAGCTGACCGAGCTGGCGGCCCAGGGCGAGGACCTGCCGGTTAAGGTCACCCTCGAAGTCGCCCAGCCCTCGGGCAACTACATTAGCCGCATGGGCGACGTCGGCCGCGCTCTCGACAGCACCTTCGTGGCGAACGCGATGCGGATCGACGTCGCCGGCAGCGACGAGAGCGAAGGCAAGTTCGACTTCTCCATGACGTTCAACGACCTCAGCGGCACCAGCGAGGCGCTTCTGCCCGAAGGCGGCAGCATGGAGGACCTCTCGGCCTTCCTTGGCGCCGGCTTCTCAGCCTCCGGCCAGCTGACCTACGGCGCCACCAGCTACACCTTCACCGGCGACATCGAGGGCAGCCAGACCGAGGGCAGCGGCCGCGATGCCGGCGGCGGGTTCGACTTCGCGCTCAACGAAAGCACGCTGCGCTACGGCGCCGAGTCGCGCGATGCCAGTTTCACCATGCGCAGCACCGACATTCCGCTGCCGGAGATCTCCTTCGCCTATGCGGAGGGCGCCTTCAACCTCGCCATGCCGGTCGCGGCGAGCGACGGGCCGCAGGAGTTCGGGCTGCTGACCGCGGTTCGCGGCCTGACCATGCACGACAGCATCTGGGCGCTGTTCGACCCGATGGCGGCGCTGCCGCGCGACCCGGCGACGGTTGCGTTCGACATCACCGGCCAGGCGCGGTGGCTGATCGACATCTTCAGCCCCGAGGCCGCGGCGATGAACGCACCTCCGGGCGAGCTCCACGAACTCACGCTGCGCGATCTCGAGGTGAGCCTGGTCGGTGCCGAGCTCACCGGCTCGGGCTCCTTCACCTTCGACAACACCGATCTGGCCACCTTCGACGGCATGCCCCGGCCCGAGGGCTCGGCCGACCTGCAGCTCGTCGGCGGCAACGGCCTGATCGACAAGCTCGTCGCGATGGGCTTCGTCCCCGAGGAAGAGGCGATGGGCTTCCGCATGATGCTTGGCCTCTTCGCCCGGCCGGGCGAGGGCGAGGACACGCTGGTCTCGAAGATCGAGGTGAACGAAGAGGGCCAGGTCCTTGCCAACGGCCAGCGCCTGAAGTGATCGCGCGGGTCCGCGCGCGGCGCGGATCCGGCGCCCGCCCTTGCGCCGCCCGCGGCTCCGGCTTACCTCCGCACGGGTGAGCGAACCGCCCGGGAGCAGCCGATGACCGACACGCTCGAGACGCTTGCCGTGGCCGCGCTCGCCGCCGCGGCCAAGGCCGGCGCCGAGGCCGCCGACGCGCTGGCCCTCGACGGAACCTCGATCTCGATCGACGTGCGCGGCGGCGCGCTGGAACATGCCGAGCGCTCCGAGGGCGTCGAGATCGGCCTCCGCGTGCTGATTGGCCACCGCCAGGCCTGCGTGGCGGCCTCCGACACCCGGCCCGAGGCGCTCGCCCGCCTCGCCGAACGCGCCGTCGCCATGGCCCGCGAGGCGCCCGAGGACGCGACCGCAGGCCTCGCCGACGCCGACGACCTGGCCAGAGGCTGGAACCTCGAGGCGCTCGACCTCGCCGACCCGGAGCCGGAGCCGGCGCCCGCCGCGCTGGAACAGGCGGCCCGCGTGGCCGAGGCGTCGGCGCTCGCGCTGAACGGCATCTCCCAGGTCGACAGCGCCGGCGCCTCCTATGGCCACCGCCGGCTGCACCTCGCGGCGAGCAACGGCTTCTCCGGCGGCTACGCCCGCACCAGCCACTCGCTCTCCTGCGTGGCGATCACCGGCGAAAGCACCGCGATGGAGCGCGACTGGTGTGGCGAGAGCCGCACCCACAGCGCCGACCTGCCCTCCCCCGAAGACGTCGGCCGCCGCGCCGCCGAGCGGGCGCTTGCGCGTGCCGGCGCGAAGAAGCCCCGCACCGGCGCCTTCCCAGTGCTCTACGACGAGCGCGTGGCGAGCCAGCTCATCGGCCACCTTCTCGGCGCGATCTCCGGCACCGCCATCGCCCGCGGCGCCTCTTGGTTGATCGGCGCGATGGACGAGCCGGTGCTGCCCGCGGGCCTGTCGCTGATCGAGGACCCGACCCGCGCCCGCATCTCGGGCTCGCGCCCGTTCGACGGCGAGGGCCTGGCCGCCGTGCCCCGGCCGATCGTCGAGGACAGCGTGCTCAGGCGCTGGCTCCTTGACCTCGCCACTGCCCGCAAGCTCGGGCTCGCGAGCACCGGCAACGCCTATCGCGGCACCTCGGCGCCGCCCGCGCCCGGCGCCGGCAACGTCAGCCTCACCCAGGGCGACAAGAGCCGCGAGGAGCTTATTGCCGAGATGGGCACCGGCCTCCTCGTCACCTCGATGATCGGCACCACGATCAACCCCACCACCGGCGACTATTCCCGCGGCGCCTCGGGCTTCTGGGTCGAGAATGGCGTCATAGCCCACCCGGTCAACGAATGCACCGTGGCCGGCAACCTCCGCGACATGCTCCGGCGCATCGTCCCGGCCAACGACGCCCGGCCCGAGCTTTCCCGCGTGGTCCCGAGCCTCCTCGTCGAGGGTCTGACGATTGCCGGCGAGTGACCTCGCGCTCCTCGTCGAGGCCGCCGAGGCCGCGGGCCGGATCGCCGCGCGCTACTGGCGGGCGCGGCCGAAGCAATGGGAGAAGGGCGAAGGCGCGGGGCCGGTCACCGAGGCCGACCTCGCCATCGACCGGATGCTCCGCGAGCGGCTGACCAAGGCCCGCCCCGGCTACGGCTGGCTCTCGGAGGAGACCGAGGACCACCCGGCCCGGCTTTCGGCCGAGCGCGCCTTCATCGTCGATCCGATCGACGGCACCCGCGCCTTCATCGCCGGTGAGAAGGGGTTCTCCCATGCGCTGTCGGTGGTGGAGGCGGGACGGGTCACGGCGGCGGTGGTCTACCTGCCGATGGCCGAAAAGCTCTACACCGCCGCCCGCGGCCTCGGAGCCGAGCTCAACGGACGGCCGATCCGCGCCAGCAGTCGCGACCGGCTCGAAGGTGCCTCGGTGGTGGCCTCGAGCCACGTGCTTTCGCCGCAGCACTGGCCGCACGGCGTGCCCGCGCTCGACCGGCACTTCCGCGCCTCGCTCGCGCACCGGCTCTGCCTTGTCGCCGACGGCAGCTTCGACGCCACGCTCACCTTCCGCCCGGCCTGGGAATGGGACGTCGCCGCCGGCGCGCTTGTCGCCGAGGAGGCGGGGGCGCTGACCACCGGCGCCCGCGGCGAGGCACTTTCCTTCAACGCACCTCGCCCGATCGCCCCGGGCCTGCTGGTCGCCCCGCCGATCCTGCACGAAGCCTTCCTCGCCAGGATTGAGGCGTAAGCCGCGCGTCCCTCGCCGGGATCGGCCCGCTGAGCGCATATGCGAAGCGGCGAAACGGATCAATCCGAGGTCGCAATTCGACTAGGCGAGCGGCCTGTCACCTGCTTTGCTGGCCTTGCCGGAGGCGAAGGACGGGGCGATGACGAACAAGGTAGGCTTCACGCAAATGAAGGATGGAACGGCCGAGGACTACGCGCTCCTGGCCGAGTTGGAAAAGCCGTTTCTCGCGCTTACGCCCGAACGCATTCTCGACGAGCTTCGCCGGCAAGGAGAGACGACGCTTGAAGGCTACCGGATCACGCGCCTCGAGCACGGGTTGCAATCGGCGACCCGTGCTCATCGCGACGGCGCCGATATCGACTGGGTGGTCGGCGCGCTATTGCACGATATCGGCGACGGGCTCGCGCCGCAGAATCACGATCGGATGTCGGCCGAGGTGATCCGGCCTTTTGTGCGCGAGGAAGTCGCCTGGGTGATCGAGCATCACGGCATCTTCCAGATGCTCTATTACGGCCACCATTACGGTTGGGACCGGAATGCCCGCGACCGCTATCGCGACCATCCCTGTTTCCGGTATTGCGCCGAATTCTGCGAACGCTGGGACCAGGCCTCTTTCGATCCCGATTACGGCTCCGAGCCGCTCGAGTTCTTCGAGCCGATGGTGCGCGAGGTGTTCTCGCGCAAGGCCTACGACCCGGCTGTGATCCGCCCCGGCGTCGTTCTCGGCCTGCCGCCCGGCGCCTGAGGGCGCACGGGCGCCGGTTCAGATCGCGAAATCAGCGAGCTTCTTGCCCTTGGCGAGACCTTCCTTGATCCAGCCCGGCTGACGGCCGCGGCCGCTCCAGGTCTGGCTCGGGTTGGCCGGGTTGCGATACTTCGCCGGGCTGGCGCCCCGCTTCGCCCGCTCCTTTCCGACCAGCTCGCCGAGCGAGAAGCCGTATTTCTTCGCCGCATCCGCGGCGGCCTTCTTTGCCTCGGCCTTGCGCCGCTGGATCAGCGAGGCGAGCGCCTCGTCGACATCCCGCTTCAGCTTTTCGAGGTCGGACTTCGACATGCTGCCCAGATCGATTTTCGCCACTTGCGCCTCCCATTTGCGCCACGTAATGCGCCTATGATAATAGGGGAGATAGATAATTCGGCGGAAAAGTGCAATTGAAAATAGTCCGGCAATGGCTGATTGGCGGGCTAGGCGGCAGAAACGCGCGCACTCTTATTGCGCCGCGACCGCCTCGGGATCGGCCAGCGCGACGATATCGAACATGATTCGGTTGAGTTCGAAATCCTTGGGCGTATAGACGCGCGAAACACCCATGGCGCGCAACTGTTTTGCATCTTCCTCGGGAATAATTCCGCCCACTACAACCGGAACGGAAATACCCGCCTCCCGCATTCCGATCATCAATTCCGATACCAGCGGCAAATGGCTGCCGGAAAGAATGGAAAGGCCGATCACATGCGGTCTTTCCTCCTCGGCGGCGCGGACGATCTCATCCGGCGTCAGCCGGATCCCCTCGTAGCGGATGTCGATGCCGCAATCGCGCGCCCGGGCGGCGATCTGCTCGGCGCCGTTCGAATGGCCGTCGAGCCCCGGCTTGCCGACCAGCAGCTTCAGCCGCCGCCCCAGCCGTGCGCTCGCCGCGTCAACAGCGGCACGAATATCTTCCAGCCCCTCGGTGCGGTTCGAGGGCGCGCGGGAAACGCCGGTCGGCGCGCGGAACTCGCCGAACGCCTCGCGCACGACCAGCCCCCACTCGCCAGTCGTCGCCCCCGCCTTCGCCGCCGCGATCGACGGCGGCATGATGTTGGCGCCGGACACCGCCGCCTCGCGCAGGGCCACGAGCGCGGCCCTGACCGCCGCCTCGTCGCGGCCCGCACGCCAGGCTTGAAGCCGCGCCACCTGGTCCGCCTCGGCCTCGGCGTCGGCGGCCATGATCGCCTCCTCGCCGGCGGTCAGCGGAGAAGGCTCGCCCGCCTGCCAGCGGTTGACGCCCACGACCACCGTCTCGCCCGCCTCGATCCGCGCGATGCGCTCGGCGTTGCTTTCCACCAGCCGGCTCTTCATGTGCTCGATCGCCGCCACCGCGCCGCCCATCGCATCGATCTGGCGAAGCTCGGCCCGCGCCCCGTCCTTCAGCGCCTCCACCTTCGCCGCCACCGCGGGGTTGCCGTCGAAGAGGTCGTCGTATTCCAGAAGGTCGGTCTCGTAGGCCAGGATCTGCTGCATCCGGAGCGACCACTGCTGGTCCCACGGCCTGGGCAGGCCCAGCGCCTCGTTCCAGGCCGGCAGTTGCACCGCGCGGGCGCGGGCGTTCTTCGAGAGCGTCACCGCCAGCATCTCCAGGAGAATCCGGTAGACGTTGTTCTCCGGCTGCTGCTCGGTCAGCCCCAGCGAGTTCACCTGCACCCCGTAGCGGAACCGGCGGAGCTTCTCGTCCTCCACCCCGTAGCGGTCGCGGCAGATCTCGTCCCAGAGCTCGGTGAAGGCCCGCATCTTGCACATCTCGGTCACGAAGCGGATCCCGGCGTTCACGAAGAACGAAATGCGGCCCACCATCCCCGGGAAGTCCTCCGCCGGCACCTTGGACCTCAGGTCGTCGAGCACCGCCTGCGCGGTCGCCAGCGCGAAGGCCAGCTCCTCCTCCGGCGTCGCCCCCGCCTCCTGCAGGTGGTAGGAGCAGACGTTCATCGGGTTCCACTTCGGGATGTGCCGCGCCGTGTAGGCTGCCACGTCGGTGATCATCCGCAAGCTTGGCTTCGGCGGGCAGATGTAGGTGCCGCGCGAGAGGTATTCCTTGATGATGTCGTTCTGCACCGTGCCCTGAAGTGCTGCGACCTCCGCCCCCTGCTTCTCGGCCACGGCGATGTAGAGCGCCATGAGCCAGGGCGCGGTGGCGTTGATCGTCATCGAGGTGTTCATCTGCTGAAGCGGAATGCCTTCGAACAGCGCGGCCATGTCGCCGAGGTGGGAAATCGGGACGCCGACCTTGCCGACCTCGCCCCGGGCCAGCACGTGGTCGCTGTCGTAGCCGGTCTGCGTCGGCAGGTCGAAGGCGACCGAGAGCCCGGTCTGCCCCTTGGCGAGGTTCGACCGGTAAAGCGCGTTCGAGGCCGCGGCCGTGGAATGCCCGGCATAGGTGCGGAACAGCCAGGGACGATCCTTTTGCATCTGCGGCATCTGCAGGCCCTTCGAGTCAATCTGCGCAATATTGTTGCTTAGAGGCGTTCCTAGCGGACATTTTGTGGCGCTGTCAATCGCCGCACTGCGGCGATGCCGATGCCTCCCGCCACCGGGCTTCCGTGCTAGGCTCGGTGCAGATCGACCTGGGAGGGACAGAGGAATGGATCTTCTTCAATCGCTGCTGCTCTGGCTGCATTTCCTGTCGCTCGGCCTCGGCGGCGCGGCGACCTTTGGCGGCGTGGTCCTCGCCACGACGATCGCCAAGGCCCCGCCCGAGTCGCGCCCGCCACTCGCCGCAGTCCGCGGGCGGCTCGTGCTCTTCGGCCGCCTCGGGCTCGCGCTGCTGATCCTGACCGGCTTGCTGATGGTCCGGGCCCACGGCGCCGGCCAGCTGTTCTGGTTCACGCTCAAGATGACCCTGGTGCTGGCGCTGACCGCCTCGGTCGTCTACGCGATCCCGCTCGGGCGCAAGGCGCAGACGGGGGACGCGGCTGCAATCGCCCGTATGGGCCAGATCGTGCGTCTCAATCTCGGGCTATTCGCCGCGATCATCTTCACCGCCGTCCTCGCCTTCGGCTGACCCCGCTCTCTCCGCCACATCTGCGAAGACTGCTGGCGCCGGGACGATGATCCGCAGCGCAGACGCACCGATCCGGCGCGCGCGGCCCGAGTCCCGCCGTCGCAAGGCTCAGATTCGCGTCGCACTGCCGGTTCCCGTCGGTGCGACGATCGCTACGCCGCCGGGTCGGGCACGGGGAGCCCGAGCACGGCACCGCCTCCGGGTGCGCCGAAGGCGGTGTCGTCAGGTTCGCGCAGCCCCGCCGGGCTCAGTTCGCCGCGAAGCAGTAGAACAGCCCGTCGCCGCCGGTGCCGCGCAGCGCCTCCAGGCCACAGCCGCCGCGTGAGGAATGCGAGGAGTTCCAGGATTTCGCAGCGTCCGACTCGTCGAGACCCATCCGGTCGTGATGGCCGACCATGCCGGCCGTCTCCGCGCCGCCCGAGGTCCAGTCCTCGCAGGTCATGCCCGCGGCCACGGTGCCGTCGGGCATCGAGCCGGTGAGGATGTCATGCCGGTTCGGCTGGTCGCCGCGACCGTTCACGACCTCTCCATTCTCGTTGAGCGCCGTCTCCTTGACGAGATTGTTGCCGGCGCTGTGCAGCTGATCGACGTTTTCTGCCACGGTCACGCCGGCGGCATTGACCCATGGGCCTGCCCCGATCCTGTCGCGCGCGTTCTCGCTGCTGGTGGAGAGGTAGGCGCGCCAGGTCTTGCCGGACACGCCGGCGGCCTCGGCCAGAGCCGTGCAGTGGGCGTCGGCACCGGCGAGCCCGCCGAGATCGCCCCCGTTTCCGGGGTTCTCGCTGGTCACGAAGAAGCTCATCGTCCCATCCTGGGCGACTGCCGCGGTAGCGAGGCAGGCGAGCGTTACGCTGATGAATAGCCGAGTTCTCATGTGATACCTCCCAATATGCCTGTTGCCTTATCGTCCTTAGGCACAGACAGGATCGGCGCCGCGTCCCGGCCTTTCAATTGCCCGATGTTGCACAACGACTGCCGCAATCCGCACCGCCGGTCGGGCGCGGGCAGTGCTGTCTCGTTGTTTACGGCGGCCGGGAATCCTGCGACGCTCGCGGCGATGCTGCGCACCGTCGAACTGCCGCTCTGGCTCCTCATCCTGATCCTCGGCTTCGCGGGGGTCACCTTCGCCTCGCACTTCCTGTTCCCCTCCGTGCGCTGGTTCTTCCGCCGCCGGATGGAGCGAGTCGTGGCCGAGCTCAACAAGCGGCTCGCCACTCCGATCCAGCCCTTCAAGCTCGCCCGCCGGCACGACACGATCCAGCGTCTGATCTACGACCGCGACGTGCTGGCCGCGGTGGCCGAGCATGCCAAGGCCGAGGGCGTGCCCGAGGCGGTGGCACACGAGCGCGCCCTGCACTATGCCCGCGAGATCGTGCCCGCGTTCTCGGCCTCGGCCTATTTCGGCTTCGCGATCGGGCTCGCGAAGCTGATCTCGCGCGCGCTCTACCACGTGCGGATCACGCATTACGACGACGGGCTCGAGTCGATCGACCCCGAGGCTACCGTCGTCTTCGTGATGAACCACCGTTCCAACATGGATTACGTGCTCGTCACCTACCTCGTGGCCGAGCGCGCGGCGCTCTCCTACGCAGTTGGCGAATGGGCGAGGGTCTGGCCGCTCCGCAGCCTGATCCGCGCCATGGGCGCCTACTTCATCCGCCGCAAGTCGCGCGATGCGCTCTACCGCAAGGTGCTCGCCCGCTACGTCTCGATGGCCACCGCCGCCGGCGTCACCCAGGCCGTCTTCCCCGAGGGCGGCCTGAGTCTCGACGGCAGCTTGCAACGGCCGCAGCTCGGCATCCTCTCCTACATCCTCGAGGGCCACGAGCCGGAGGCGCGCGACGTCGTCTTCGTGCCGGTCGCGGTCAACTACGACCGGGTGCTCGAGGACCGGGTACTGATCGAGGCGCACCGCAAGGGCGAGCGCCGGTTCCGCGCCTCGCTGCCGACGATCCTGCGCTTTGGCCTGCGCCACTTCGGCCAGCGCCTCCGGGGCCGGTTCCGCAAGTTCGGCACCGCCGCCGTCGGCTTCGGCACGCCGTTGTCGCTGAACGCGTTCCTGCAGACCCGTCGGCGGCACCCCGTCGTCGCGCTGGGCGACGAGCTCATGGATCGCGTCGCAGCGGTCATGCCGGTGCTGCCGGTGCCGCTCGTCGCCGTCGCGCTGCTCGCGGCTGACGGACCGCTCACCGAGGCGGCGCTGACGAACGCCGTGGCGAAGCGCCTCGAACCGATCGGCCGCGACGGCGACGCGAAGGAGGCGGTGGCCGATGGCCTCGCCCGCCTGCGACGCCGCCGGATGGTCGTCGAGGACGAAGCCGGCATCGCCACCAATCCCGCCGAGACCGCGGTGCTGAGCTTCTACGCCGCCTCGATCGCGCATCTCGCAGATGCAGCTGCGGCGAGAAAGGCGACGAAACAGGCCGTTTCTGCAGCGGCGGCGACATAAAATTACAATTTCCGTTCCTCAGGGATTGCATAGTTGCGTGCCCGTCGGTATCCGAGGTCTGGAGCCCGCATTGATTCTGCGATGCGGCATGATCGCAACGCCAAGGAGGCCCCATGGCACTCGACACCAACCCAGAGGTCGCAAGCTACGACGCGCCCGAGAAGGACCTCTACGAGGTGGGCGAGATGCCGCCCATGGGCTACGTGCCGAAGCAGATGTACGCCTGGGCGATCCGACGTGAACGCCATGGCGAGCCCGAGACCGCGATGCAGGTCGAGGTGGTCGACACGCCCCAGATCGACAGCAACGAGGTGCTCGTCCTGGTGATGGCGGCGGGGGTCAACTACAACGGCGTCTGGGCCGCGCTCGGGATCCCGATCTCGCCCTTCGACGGCCACGGCGCTGCCTACCACATCGCCGGGTCCGACGCCGCCGGCATCGTCTGGAAGGTGGGCGACAAGGTGAAGCGCTGGAAAGTCGGCGACGAGGTCGTGATCCACTGCAACCAGGATGACGGCGACGACGAGGAGTGCAACGGCGGCGACCCGATGTTCTCACCCTCCCAGCGGATCTGGGGCTACGAGACACCCGACGGCTCCTTCGCCCAGTTCACCCGGGTCCAGGCCCAGCAGCTGATGAAGCGCCCGCGCCACCTGACCTGGGAGGAGGCCGCCTGCTACACGCTGACGCTCGCCACCGCCTACCGGATGCTCTTCGGCCACAAGCCGCACGAGCTGAAGCCCGGCCAGAACGTGCTCGTGTGGGGCGCCTCGGGCGGCCTCGGCTCCTACGCGATCCAGCTCATCAACACCGCCGGCGCCAACGCCATCGGGGTGATCTCGGACGAGGACAAGCGCGAGTTCGTGATGTCGCTCGGCGCCAAGGGCGTAATCAATCGCAAGGACTTCAACTGCTGGGGCCAGATGCCGAAGGTGAACACGCCGGAATACAAGGAGTGGTTCACCGAGGCGCGCAAGTTCGGCAAGGCGATCTGGGAAATCACCGGCAAGGGGAACAACGTCGATCTGGTGTTCGAGCATCCCGGCGAGGCGACCTTCCCGGTTTCGGTCTTCGTCGTGAAGCGCGGCGGCATGGTGGTGATCTGCGCCGGCACCACGGGCTACAACCTCACGCTCGATGCCCGCTACCTCTGGATGCACCAGAAGCGGGTGCAGGGCTCGCATTTCGCCAACCTCAAGCAAGCCTCCGCCGCGAACGACTTGATGTTGGCGCGCCGGCTCGACCCGGCGATGTCCGAGGTGTTCCCCTGGGAGGAGATCCCCGCCGCGCACATGAAGATGCGGCGCAACGAGCACAAGCCGGGCAACATGGCGGTGCTGGTGCAGGCGCCGCGCACCGGGCTCCGGACACTCGAGGACGCGCTCGACGCCCGCCGCGACTGAACGCCCGAATCGGGCCGCAGGCCCCCCGGGCCCAGGGGGCAGGTCCTCCATCTTGACTCCAACAAGCCGCCGGCGCGCCCGGCGGCTTGCCGTTGTCGCCACGACAAGCCCGAAGAAATAATGCCCGCCATTGCCGTTAATTGTTTACTCGTGCTTAGGTTGTGTTAACCAAGACTTAAGCACTTTGGCGCGAGGCTCCCCATGCAGATCGAATGGATCCTAGACGTCCTCTCGGACCTCAGGGCATTCGCGGAAAGAAACGGCCTGCCCCGGCTGGCCGAGGAACTCGACGACACTCGTCGCCGGGCCGCCCTCGAACTCGCGTCGCAGGAGCCCAGGGCCAGCGAGGAGCCGGCCGAGAACCGGCCGCGCCGCACTCCGTCGGACTTCGATCACTGACCTCGGAGGGCCTGCCGCGTAGGCCCCGCGCCGCCCGATCGCCGCTGGCCCCCGCTCCGGGCAGGGCCTATGGTCCGGGCCATGGCGCGCTCCGCGATCCAGTTCTCCGAGGACCAGGCCGAAGCCCACGACCGCGTGGCCGAGCTCCTGCGCGGCGCCGGCGTCGACATCGAAGCCGGCAGCCTCAGCCCCGAGGCGCAGTCCGGCCCCGGCGTGCTGGCGGTGATCGGCAAGGCCGGCTCCGGCAAGACGATGCTCCTGAGCGAGCTCGCCAAGGCGCTCTCCGAGGCCGGGGTCGAGACCGTCTCGGGTGACTGGGAGGGCCGCCGCCGCAAGGACCGGCGAACGCTGGCGATCCTCGCGCCCACCAACAAGGCAGCCTCGGTGCTGCGCAGCCGCGGGGTGCCGGCAACCACGATCCACCGCATCCTCTACACCCCGGTCTACGACCCCGAATATGAGAAGATCGCCGAGTGGCTCGCGGGCCAGGGCGCCCGGCCAAGTGTCGAGGGGCTGACCGACGCCGCGCTCGACCGCGCCTTCGCCTTCTACGCGCAGGTGAAGTCGATCCCAGGCGCGCTCGCCGCCGCGGGGCTCAGGGGCTCGGACTTCATCAAGGGCTGGAAGCGCCGCGACGACCCCTTGGACATCGGCTTCGTCGACGAGGCCTCGATGCTCGACGAGAAGATGCTCGACGACCTGAAGGAGATCTTCTCCACACTCCTGCTCTTCGGCGACCCCGCGCAGCTTGCACCGGTGGGCCAGTCGGGCGAGATGGTGTTCGACCGGCTGCCCGAGAAGCGCCGGCTGGTCCTCCACCGTATCCACCGGCAGGAGGCCGACAGCCCGATCCTCGACCTCGCCCACGCGCTCGGCGACGACGCCCTGAGCTTCGAGGGCTTCGAGCGGATGGTCGAGAACGCCGCCCGCGACGACCCGCGGGTCGAGGTCGCCGAGCGCGTCGAGGCCGACCTGATCGCGCGTTCGCCGGTGCTGGTCTGGCGCAACGTCACCCGGGTCCGCCTGATCCAGGCCTTCCGCGCCGCCTACGATGCGCCAGCCGACGCGCTCCTGCCCGGCGAGCCCCTGATCTGCGACGGCATCGAGCTGCCCCTGAAGCAACGCAAGCGGCGCATCGACCTCGAGGCGCGCGGCCTGATCAAGGGCGCACAGGTGATCTACCTCGGCCCGGGCCGCAAGCCGGGCTTCTCGCGGCTCCACGTCATCGGCACCGAAGATCCGCAGGTCTCGGTCGCCTCGATCGTCAAGATCGAGCTGCCCGACGCGGAAGAGCCCTTCATCCCCTTCGCCGCAACAATGGGCGTGGCGCTCCTGCACGGCGCGGCGGTCACCATCCACAAGGCGCAGGGCTCGCAATGGCCCGCGGTGCAGCTCTTCGCGCCCGACCTCTGGGTCGCGGCACGGACGGGCCGCACCGAGGCCGGCCTGCCGCTCTGGAAACGGCTCGCCTACGTCGCCATCACCCGGGCGGAGGAGCGGCTGATCTGGGTCACGCGGAACCGGCTTGCACGGCCGACTGCGCCGCTCACAGTGGAAGATCTCAAGGGCGCGGCGGCACCGCTCGCCCTCGCAGCGGAGGAAGAGGTATGAGGCACATCGTCGTCACCGGCGCGAGCTCCGGCATCGGCCGGGCCGTGGCCGAGCGGTTCATGGCCGAAGGCTGGGCCGTTACCCTGATCGCCCGGCGCGAGGACAGGCTGAAGGATGTGGCCGGGGGGCGCGACAACGCGCTTGTCCACCCTGCCGACGTGACCGACGAGGACCAGGTCGACAACGCCTTCGGTGCCGCTGCGAAGCACTTTGGCCGCATCGACGTGCTCTTCAACAACGCCGGCATGTTCGGTCCCATGGGCGAAATCCACGAGGTGCCGGTGGATGAGTGGCGCCGGGTGGTCGACCTCAACCTCACCGGCATGTTCCTCTGCGCCCGTGCCGCCTACCGGCAGATGCGCACGCAGGAGCCCCGCGGCGGGCGGATCGTCAACAATGGCTCGATCTCGGCCCATGCGCCGCGCCCGGGCTCGGTGGCCTACACCGCCACCAAGCACGCCATCACCGGGCTGACCAAGACGCTCGCGCTCGACGGCCGGCCCCACGACATCGCGGCGGGCCAGGTCGACATCGGCAACGCCCGAACCGAGCTGCTGGAGGAGATCGCCGCGAAGAACCCGGGCGCCCCGCCGCCGATGATGGATGTGGCCGACGTAGCCGATGCGGTGCTCTACATGGCCGCCCTGCCGCTTTCCGCGAACGTGCTCAATCTCACCGTGATGGCGACCAAGATGCCCTTCGTCGGGCGGGGCTAGCGGCGACGCTCCGCCGCTATCTCACCCGCTTGAAGATCGCCGAGGCGATCCAGCCCGCCGCGATCGCGATGAAGATCGACATCAGCCCGTATACCAGCGGCCGGTCATGGGCGAGCCGGTAGAGCCAGCGCTCCAGTCCGACCTTGCGCACGAACAGGGTGGTCGTGTCATGCGCCACGACCTCGCGGTTCCGCGTCAGGTAGAGCGAGACCCGGTAGTCCCCCTCGATCAGGTTCGCCGGCAGCTTGACCGACGTGTTGAACAGTGTCTGGTCGTAGAAGGCGATGGTGTTCTGGTTCATCTGATAGGCGCCGTTCCTCAGCCTGATGCGGATCAGCGCCTGGGTGAATGTCGGCGAGTCCCGTACCGTCGCGGGCGCGCCGACCGACCGGATCGCCCGCGGGATCGTGATCTTCCAGCGCAAGTCCTCGGTGTTCGAAAGCGCCTGGTCCAGCGGCCGGGTCGTTGCGACCGCGTAGAACGACGGCGCCGCATCCACCTCGACCGCGGCCGAGTTCACCCAGATCCCCGCGACACGCGTCTTGCGCCGGACGGTGACCGGCTGCAGCGGGCCCGACACCGTGATGATGACCGACAGGGGGTAGAGCAGATCGATCGGCTCCTCCCGCTTCACCGCCCCGAAAAGAAGGATCTCCGATCCGTCGAAATTCGCGGTGATCCCGATCCGCCGCTGGCTCAGGTCCGCGACGATGCTTTCCCGCGCTGCCCCGGGCGCCGCCGCCGCGATCCAGATCGCGAAGGTCAGAAGCACCCACCGCATCAGCTGTGCCCCCCGAACCCCAGCGAATAGATCTCCGCCGGCGTCAGCACGAGATCCAGAAGCACCTTCACGCAGACCGCCAAGACCATCACCGCCAGCAGGATGCGCAGCTGCTCGGCCTTGAGCTTCACCCCGATCCGCGCGCCGATCTGCGCGCCGATCACGCCGCCGACCAGCAGCAGCACCGCCAGCGCCACGTCGACGGTGAAGTTCCGCGTCGCGTGCATCAGCGTCGTCGCGCCGGTCACGAAGATGATCTGAAAGAGCGAGGTGCCGACGACAACCTTGGTCGGCATGCCCAGAAGGTAGATCATGGCCGGCACCATGATGAAGCCGCCGCCGACCCCCATGATCGCCGACAGGATGCCGACCAACGCGCCGACGATCAGCGGCGGAATAACCGAAATGTAGAGCTGCGAGGTGCGGAACTTCACCCGGAAGGGCAGGGCGTGAATCCAGGTGTGCTGCTTGCGCACGTGCTTCGCGCCGGGCTTCTTCGACTTCAGGATCGCGTTCAGGCTCTCGATGAACATCAGCGTGCCGATCGCGCCCAGAAAGACCACGTAGCAAAGCCGGACCAGCAGGTCGACCTGCCCGATCGCGCGCAGAGCGGTGAAGATCTGCACCCCGATGGTGGCGCCGATCAGGCCGCCGATCAGCAGCACGGTGCCCATCTTTAGGTCCACCGTCTTGCGCCGCAGATGCGCCAGCACCCCGGAGACGGAAGAGGCGACGATCTGGTTCGCCTCGGTCGCGACCGCAACCGCGGGCGGGATGCCGATGAAGAATAGAAGCGGCGTCATCAGGAACCCGCCGCCCACGCCGAACATCCCCGACAGCACACCCACGATCCCGCCCAATCCCAGAAGCAGGAAGACGTTGACCGAGACCTCGGCGATAGGGAGGTAGAGCTGCATGACCCAACGGCGCTAGTGAATTTGCGGGTTCCCCTTCCTTGCGCCGCCTCCGCGCGGTTGTCAAACCCTCCGCCGGGCGCCGGCTCAGCGTAGCCCGCGCAGGAAGCCCCTGAGCACGCGCTCCAATTTCGCGGCGCCGAGAGGCGCCATCGCCTTGGTGTGCTCGTGGCTGATCTTCTCCTCGGAGAGCCCCGCCGCCATGTTGGTGACCGTGGAGATCGCCGCGACCTTCAGGCCGAGAAACCGCGCCAGGATCACCTCGGGCACGGTCGACATCCCCACCGCGTCGGCCCCGAGCGCGCGCACCGCGCGGATCTCGGCCGGGGTCTCGAACGAGGGGCCGGAGAACCAGGCATAGACCCCCTCGGCCAGCTTCACCCCCTCGGCCGCCGCCGCGGCCTTCAGGCTTGCCCGCAGGCCGGGGTCGTGGGCATCGGTCATCGGCACGAAGCGCGCGTCGGTCGGCTCGCCGATCAGCGGGTTCCGCCCGGAGAAGTCGATGTGGTCGGAAAGAAGCATGAGCTCCCCTGGCGGGATGTCGGGTCTGAGCGAGCCCGCCGCGTTGGTGAGGATCAGGGCCTCGCCGCCCAGCGCCTTGAGCACTTCGAGCGGCAGCCGCATCGCCGCCGGATCGCCGTGCTCGTAGTAGTGCACGCGGCCGCCGAAGGCGGCGACGCGGACGCCCTCCAGGGTGCCGATCACCAGCTCGGCGTTGTGCCCCGAAACGCCGGCATGCGGAAAGCCCGGCAGCTCCGCGTAGGGCACCGCGACGCCCTCGACCGCCGCGGCCAGGTGCCCAAGCCCGGAGCCGAGGATCATCCCCAGCCTGACCGGCGCCGCCCCGGCCCGCGCCCGGACCAGATCGGCAATCTCCTCCGCGCCCATCGCTCCCTCCCGCTCCGACTCGTCGCCCCCAGTCCTAGCGCATCGCCGGCGGCAGCGTCAGGCGACAAGCGATTTCCGGAAGATCAGCGCATCCGCGCCCCGGCCGTAGTAATCCCGCCGCCGCCCGGCCTCCGCCCAGCCGGCACCGGCATAGAGCGCCCGTGCGGCTTCATTGTCGGAAGCTACCTCGAGGAACGCCTCGTCTGCGCCGCGCGCCCGCGCCTCGGCCTCGAAGGCGCGGAGAAGCCGCGCCCCGACGCCATGCCGACGCGCCGCCGCCGGCACCGCGAGCGTCAGGAGCTCGGCCTCGCCGGCCAGCGCGCGGCCCACGAGGAAGCCGCCGGCCTCGGTCAGGAGGAAGGCCCCTGGCGCGGCGAGCACCGCGGAGAACTCGCCGGCCGACCAGGGCCGTGGCCGCGCGAAGGCCTCGGCATGAAGCGCCGCCATCGCCGACGGATCGAGATCTGGGGTCACGAGATGAGCTCTGGCGGCGCCTCGCGCGGCGGCGTGGCGTCGGCCGGGCGCAGGTAGAGCGGCGCCGGCCGCGGCTGCCGGACGCCGGCGCGGGACAGCGTGATGCGCGCGATTGCCTCGGCCAGCGGCGTCGCCGGCGCCAGCGGCTTCGGCGCGCCGATCAGTCGCGCGACACGCGCGGCGGCATCGCCGGTCACGGCCTCCCGGCCGAAGGCCCAGGCCGGCAGCGCGTCGGGATCGGCCAGGACCGGCGCCTCGGCCGCATCCACCTCGAAAAGCTGCAGGAAGACCTGGCCCCGCCGCGCCTCCAGCGCCACCAGCACCGGCCGCCCGAGCCCGAAGGCCCTGGCCTCCAGCACCGTCACCCCGATCGCCGGGATCCCGAGCGCGAGCGCCAGCCCCCGCGCCGCGGCCACCGACAGCCGGACGCCGGTGAAGTTGCCGGGCCCGGTGCCGACGCCGATCGCGTCGAGGTCGCGCCAGCTCAGCCCAGCGCGGCCCAGCATCTCCTCCAGCATCGGCATCAGCCGCTCGGCCTGGCCGCGGCCCATTTCCTCGGCACGGGCCTCGAGCAGCCGGTCGCCGCGCAGCAAGGCGGCCGCGCAATGGGCGGCCGACGTGTCGAAGGCAAGAATTAGCGGGGGGCCGTCATGCCGGGTCGGCGGCTCGGGTTCCTTGGTCGTCGCCATGGTGCCCGCCTACCGCCCGTCGCCCGACCTCCGCGCCGCTTCGTTGAGGCGGGCGCGTCCTGATCCGTCCGACCGCGGAAGGGTGTCGTCGACATGGATCCAGGGCAGCCGGGCATCGGCGTGGCAATGAAGGCTTGGTGCAAGATCGGCGGCCTGGTCCAGCACGCCAATCGGAACGTAGGTCTGTCCGGGCAGGTAGTCGAACCGCGCCGCCAGCGGCGAGCCGCAGGCACCGCAGGTCCAGCGCTCGACGCCCGAGGCGGCCGAGAACGCGCGTCCAAGCGCCGGCGCATCGGCAAAATCGGCGTCGGCGAAGGCGGCGAAGGCGGCAACCGGGCCGCCGGTCCAGCGTCGGCAGTCGGCGCAGTGGCAATAGACGACGATCATCGGCCGAGACGCCATTGTCAGCGACACGGCGCCGCAGTAGCACCTGCCCGTGAGGGCGGGCCCCGCCGCGGCGTCAGGCGGCAACGGGGCGGACTTCGATGACCTCCGGGATGTAGTGCCGGAGCAGGTTCTCGATTCCCATCTTCAGGGTCAGCGTCGAGGACGGGCAGCCGGCGCAGGCACCCTGCATGTGCAGGTAGACGACGCCACGGTCGAAGCCGTGGAAGGTGATGTCGCCACCGTCCTGGGCCACGGCGGGGCGCACGCGGGTGTCCAGGAGCTCCTTGATCTGGTTGACGATCTCGGCGTCCGGCCCGTCATGCGCGGCATGGCCGTTGCCCGGGGCGCCGTCGTCCTCCAGGGCCGGCTGGCCGGACTGGAAATGCTCCATCACCGCGCCCAGGATCGCCGGCTTGATATGCGCCCAGTCCACACCTTCGGCCTTGGTCACGGTGACGAAGTCGTTGCCAAGGAACACAGCGGTCACGCCCTCGACCGCGAAGATGCGGCGCGCGAGCGGCGAATTCCCGCCCGCTTCGGGGTTCGGGAAATCGGCGGTGCCGGCGTCCAGAACGGCCTGCCCGGGCAGGAACTTCAGCGTGGCTGGGTTCGGGGTTGATTCGGTCTGGATGAACATGCGCGTTTCTCCGAGGAATACGCTCGGATATGCGCCCCGCGGGCGCGCGAGTCAAGGTTTAGAACGGTTCTAAAGGGGATGCGAACAGGCACGCCGGGTGTCGGCCAGGGCGGTTTGGCTGCCCGCACCGTTCCTCTTGGGCGCCCGCCCCGCGGGCCGGGCGCGATCCTCCTCGCCGGTGTGCAGCGCGGCATGGCGCCAAGACCGCCGCCATGGCACTCTCGGCCCCGCCGGCCGGAGGAGCCGCCTTGCTCGAGCCCGAAGCCACCGCCCGCGCCGTCCTCGACGCGCTCGATGAGGGGCGCCAGATCGCGCCTCTCACCGATGCCGACCCGAGCTTCGACCTCGCCGCCGCCGCCCGTGTCGCGACCGAGGTGACGCGGCTCCGCGAGGCCCGGGGCGAGCACCCCGTCGGCCGCAAGCTCGGCTTCACCAACCGCACCATCTGGGACGAGTACGGCGTCCACGCCCCGATCTGGGGCCCCGTCTACGACAGCACGACGGCGCCGCTCGGACCAGCCGTGGCGCTCGCGCGGCTCATCGAGCCGAGGATCGAGCCCGAGATCGTGCTCCGACTGGGTCGCGCCCCGCGCGCGGGGATGAACCCGGCC
>JBFKAV010000031.1:0-26207 GCA_041621405.1 Paracoccaceae bacterium | reverse complement strand
TCCTGAGGCCGTAGCCAGTGTTCAGCCCCACCCGCATAAACGTCTAAAACAAAGGAAAAATTCGGCCGCGGCAGGATCGGGAGAATGCCTTCGCGCGGGCAAGTGGCGGAGACGAAGGGATTCGAACCCTCGAGACGGTTTCCCGTCTGCACCCTTAGCAGGGGTGTGCCTTCGACCACTCGGCCACGTCTCCGCCGACCCGTCTAGCGAAGACCGGGGAACCGGCGCAAGGCCTAATCGGCGAAGCGCCCGAGCCGGTTCGCGTGGTGCCATCGACTTGAGCAGCGAGTTTGCCGGACCTGCCTCGCTGGTCAGAGCGCCCAGTCGGGCGGTGAAGGTCTCGGGTTTCGCGGGATGAGCCGGATCGGTTCATCTGGTCCGCCGCGAGCACGGCCCGTGCCGCGGCGACGTGCGTCTTCCGAAAGCGCAAAGCACAGGCGCAGGCGACGCCGGCACGAGCCTCTCCAGCGCTGTGGGGACGGGCCTCGAAGCTCTGGCGGCGGATGCTTGCGACGGCGTGGTGCGATGGCTGCGGCCGGTCGTCGGTGGCGATGACGACACCGACGCGCGCCATGCCGAATGGCTTTCGCTTGCCATCGTCGACGCGGCTCTCGCTACGGCGAGCTCAGGCGTTGAAGAGGAAGTTGAGGACGTCGCCGTCCTTCACCTCGTAGCCCTTGCCTTCCACCCGAAGCTTGCCGGCCTCCCTCGCGCCAGCCTCGCCGCCATGGGCGACGTAGTCGGCGTAGGAGATCGTCTCGGCGCGGATGAAGCCGCGCTCGAAGTCGCCGTGGATGACGCCCGCGGCTTGCGGCGCGAGCGTGCCTTTCGGAATGGTCCAGGCGCGGGCCTCCTTCGGCCCGGCAGTGAAGTAGGTCTGCAGGCCGAGGAGCTCGTAGCCGGCGCGGATCAGCCGGTCGAGGCCCGGCTCCTCGAGGCCGAGGGTCTCGAGGAACTCCCTTGCCTCGCCGGGCTCAAGCTGGGCGATCTCTTCCTCGATCTTGGCCGAGATGACCACCGCGGCGGCGCCCTCGGCCTCGGCCTTCGCGCGCACCTTCTCGGATAGCGCATTGCCTTGGGCCGCGTCCTCCTCGGGCACGTTGCAGACGTAGAGCACGGGCTTCTGGGTCAGGAGCTGGAGGCTCGCCCAGGCCTTCGCGTCCTCCCCGGCGACCGCCACCGTGCGGGCCGGCAGGCCGGCCTCGAGCGCCACCTGCGCCGCCTTCAGCAGCCGTTCCTGCTGGACCGCCTCCTTCTCGCCGCCCTTCACCCTGCGGACGAGGCCCGCGAGGCGTCGCTCGATCGACTCGAGGTCGGCGATCATCAGCTCGGTCTCGATCGTCTCGATGTCGGCGATCGGGTCGATCCGGCCCTCGACGTGGGTCACGTCGCCGTCCTCGAAGCAGCGCACGACCTGGGCGATGGCGTCGCATTCGCGGATGTTGGCGAGGAACTGGTTGCCGAGGCCCTCGCCCTTCGACGCACCCTTCACCAGGCCCGCGATGTCGACGAAGGTCATCCGCGTCGGGATCACCTGCTTCGACTTGGCGATCTCGGCAAGCTTCTGCAGCCGCGCGTCGGGCACCGCCACCTCGCCGACGTTGGGCTCGATGGTGCAGAACGGGAAGTTCGCGGCCTGCGCCGCGGCGGTGCGGGTCAGCGCATTGAAGAGCGTGGACTTGCCGACGTTCGGCAGCCCGACGATCCCGGTCCTGAAACCCATGTCCCCGCCTCCTTGCCCATGCCCCTTGCCCGGGCGCGCTGCTTCTAGGGCGGGGCCGCGGAGGGTGCAAGCCGGGGCTTCGCGCCGGCGCCGTTCCGCGCTAGCCTCGGGCACGGGAGGACACGACGATGAGCTTCATTCCCTATCTCTACTTTCCCGGCACCTGCGAGGAGGCGCTCGACTTCTACGCCGAGGTCCTGGGCGGCGCCGTCGAGGGGGTCTGGCGCTACAGCCAGCTTCCGCCCGAGGCCGGCGACGTGCCCAGGGGCAAGGAGAAGCAGATCATGAATGCCACTCTCCGCGTCGGCGAGGCGCGGCTGATGGCCTCCGACGTCATGACCGACCCCTTCGAGCCGTCGCGGGGCACCCACGTCTACTTCGGGTTCGACGACGTCGAGCGCGCACGCCGGGTGTTCAACCGGCTCGCCAAGGACGGCGATGTGAAGATGCCGTTCGAGCCCACCTTCTGGACCAAGGGTTTCGGGATGTGCCGCGACCGCTTCGGAACGGACTGGATGATCGCCGTTCATGCGGAGGAGGAGAACGCGTGAGCGTCGCCCCCCACCTCTACTTTTCGGTCCGGCGCGCCGGGATAATTCCGGTCCGCGCGGCCTTCTTCTCCTCCGGCGTCGAGATTCAAGGAGACCGGTTCGGCACCCATCGGATGGTCGGCGCACCACCCGAGGCCGCTTGATTTCCCCCGCCCGCTCCGGCAGATGGAGCCGGGTGCGAGGGGAGGAGCAGGCATGACCCGGATCGACGCCAGGTTTGCGGAGCTGAGGGCTGCCGGGAAGAAGGCCTTCGTCTCCTACCTGATGGCCGGCGATCCGGACTACGAGACCTCGCTGCAGCTCGTGAAGGGGCTCCCGGCTGCCGGGGTCGACGTGATCGAGCTCGGAATGCCGTTCACCGACCCGATGGCCGATGGCCCGACGATCCAGTTGGCCGGCCAGCGTGCGCTCGGCGGCGGGCAGACGCTGCAGAAGACGCTCGACATGGTGGCCGAGTTCCGCAAGGGCGACCAGGCGACGCCGATCGTGATGATGGGCTATTACAACCCGATCTACAGTCGTGGTGTCGACCGCTTCCTGGAGGACGCCAAGGCCGCCGGGATCGACGGGTTGATCGTGGTCGACCTGCCGCCCGAGGAGGACGAGGAGCTCTGCATCCCGGCGCAGGCGGCGGGGCTCAACTTCATCCGGCTCGCCACCCCCACCACCGACGACAGGCGACTGCCCAAGGTGCTGCAGAACACCTCGGGCTTCGTCTACTACGTCTCGATCACTGGGATCACAGGGGCGGCGGCGGCACAGGCAGCCGAGGTCGGCCCCGAGGTGGCACGGATCAAGCGGAAGACCGAGTTGCCGCTGGTGGTCGGCTTCGGCATCAGGACGCCGGAGGCGGCCGAGGCCATCGCCGGGATTGCCGACGGGGCCGTGGTCGGCTCGGCAATCGTGAAGATGATCGAGGAGAAGCGGTCGGTGCCTGAGATCCTCGCCTTCGTGAAGGGTCTTGCGGAGGGCGCGCACCGCGCCTGATCGCCTCAGCCCAGCGAGACGTCCAGGAGCATCATCAGGATCAGCCCGGCCACCAGTCCGGCAGTCGCCGCGTTCTGGTGGCCGTGGCGGTGGGTCTCGGGGATGATCTCGTGGCTGATGATGTAGAGCATCGCGCCCGCCGCGAAGGTCAGACCCCAGGGCAGCACCACGGCCGAGGCATGCACGGCCGCCACGCCGAGTAGCCCGCCCACCGGCTCTATCAGGCCGGTCAGCAGGGCCACGAGGAAGGCGAAGGCTCTTCCGTAGCCCTGCCCCCGGAGCGCCACAGCGACGGCGAGCCCTTCGGGCGCATTCTGCAGCCCGATGCCGGTGGCAAGCGTGAGGCCGTTCTCGATGTCGCCGCCACCGAAACCCACGCCCACGGCCAGCCCCTCGGGGAAATTGTGGATGGTGATCGCCAGGACGAAGAGCCAGATCCTGGCGATCTTCTCCGCGTCGCGGCCCTCGAGGCCCGAGAGGAAGTGCTCGTGCGGCAGGAGCTCGTTCAGGGCCGCGACGCCAAGCGCGCCGAGCGCGATGCCGCCCGCCGCGACGAGGGCCGCCGCCACCCGGCTGCCGTGGATCGCCTCGGCCGCCTCGATCCCGGGCAGGATCAGCGAGAAGTACGAGGCCGAGACCATGACGCCGGCCGCGAAGCCCAGCATCATGTCATTGAGCAGGCGCGGCACGGTCTTGCCGAACAAGACCGGGATGGCGCCGATGCCAGTCATCAGCCCCGCCCCAAGCGCGGCCAGCGTGCCGATTAGGATGATGCTGCCCATCGCCATCCCCCGTTCCGCGCCAAGGTTGCGCGTTTCGCCGTCGAAAGCCATGCGGCAGAGGCGCCGATTGCCAGCGCGGCCGCGGGTTGGTAATCCGGCCCGGCCAGTCGCGAGGGGAGGCCGCCCATGACCGTCATCACCGAGATCGAGGACCTCAAGCGCCTCTACCGCCGCCGGGTGCCGAAGATGTTCTATGACTACTGCGAAAGCGGGTCCTGGACCGAGCAGACCTTCCGCGACAACTCCTCCGACTTCGACCTGATCCGGCTGCGCCAGCGTGTCGCGGTGGACATGGAGGGCAGGACCACCGAGTCGACGATGATCGGCGAGAAGGTGGCAATGCCGGTGGCGCTGGCCCCGGTCGGCTCGACCGGCATGCAATGGCCCGACGGCGAGATTCTCGCCGCCCGCGCCGCCGAGGCCTTCGGCGTGCCCTTCATGCTCTCGACGATGTCGGTCTGCTCGGTCGAGGACGTGGCCGCGCATACCTCGAAGCCGTTCTGGATGCAGCTTTACGTAATGCGCGACGAGAAGTTCGAGGCCGGGATGATCGAGCGCGCAAAGGCGGCCGGCTGCTCGGCGCTAGTCCTGACGCTCGACCTGCAGATCCTCGGCCAGCGCCACAAGGACCTGAAGAACGGCCTGACCGTGCCGCTGAGGCCGACCCTCGGCAATATCCTCGACCTGTCGACCAAATGGGCCTGGGGCCTAGCCATGCTGAAGACCCCGCGCCGCACCTTCGGCAACATCGTCGGCCACGCCACCGGCGTGTCCGACCTCACCTCGCTTTCCGCCTGGGCGGCGGAGAGCTTCGATCCGCGGCTCGACTGGGCGCGGGTGAAAAGGATCAAGAAGGCCTGGGGCGGGCCCTTCATCCTGAAGGGCATCCTCGATGCCGAGGACGCAAAGATGGCGCTGAACGTCGGCGCCGACGCGATCGTCGTCTCGAACCACGGCGGGCGGCAGCTCGACGGCGCGCTGTCGTCGATCCGGGCGCTGCCGGCGATCCTCGACGCGGTGGGCGACAAGGTCGAGGTCCACCTCGACAGCGGCATCCGCTCGGGCCAGGACGTGCTGAAGGCGCTCGCGCTGGGGGCGAAGGGCACTTACATCGGCCGCGCCTTCGTCTACGGCCTCGGCGCGATGGGCGGGAAGGGGGTGACCAAGGCGCTCGAGGTGATCCACAAGGAACTCGACACCACGATGGCGCTCTGCGGCCGCAAGGATGTGAAGACCCTCGACCGCGACATCCTGCTCATCCCCGAGGACTTCGAGGGGCGCTGGCAGGCGCCGCCGGCGAAGCCCGCAAAGGCCAGAGCAGGAGCGGCGCGCAAAGCATGAGAAGCGCGATCAGGCCGAACGAGGCGCGCAGGCCCAAGGCCTCGGAGACGAAGCCCATCGTCGGCGGGCCGATGAAGAAGCCGAGATAGCCGATCACAGTTGTGCGCGAGATCGCCAGCGCCCGCTCGCGGGCGCGCACCATGCGGCCCGCGAGGGCCAGGGCAAGGGGCGCGATCACCGAGATCCCGAAGCCGAGGATGGCGAAGCCGAGATAGGCCGTGGCGGGGCTCCCGGCGCGCGCGGCGATGGCCGCGCCGGCTCCCGAGACCAGCGCCGCGGCGAAGATCACCGCCCGTTCGCGGCCGCGCGGGGTGACGAAATGGCCGGCAAGGCGGCCGATGCCCATGGTCAGCCCGAGGATCGTGGGGCCGAGCGCGCCTTCCGCGGCGCGGCCGCCGAGGGTGCGCTCGATATGCAGGGCCGACCAGGCCTCGGTGGCGTTCTCGGACATGAAGGCGACGAGCGTGATCAGCCCGGCCCAGAGCACAACGCGCCGGAAGCCGGGCCCCTCGGGGTGCGGCTCGTCCTCGTGCCCCGGCGCGTCGGTCGCCAAATAGAGGAGCGGCAGGAGCGCGAAGGTGACGGCGCCGAGGCCGAGGAACACGAAGGGAGGCGCGATCCCGGCCTCGCGGGCCGCCCCGGCCGTAAGCGCCGAGGCGGCATAGGCGAAGGAAAACGTGGCATGGTTGAGGTTCATCAGCCCCCGGTCGTGACGCGCCTCGATCTGGCTCAGGCGGGCGTTCATCACCACGTCGAGGAGCCCCGTCGCACCCGCCGCGAGAAACATCGCGAGGGCGAAGAGCGGGACCGAAGGCGCGAGCGCCGGCAGGAGGAACGCGAGCGCCACGGCCACTGCCGCCAGCTGCATTCCGCGCGCGCCCGCGGCGGCGTCGAGCCGCGGCGCCAGCCACATCGCGATGACCGCGCCGGTGGCGCCGCAGAGCAGCGCGAGCCCGAAGGCGCCATCCTCGGCGCCGATCCCGGCCTTGAGGACCGGCACCTGGGCAGCGAAGGCGCCCCAGTAGATGCCGACGACCGCGAAGGCGGGCAAGGTGGCGCGGCTCTGGGCAAGGGCGCGAAGAAGCGACATGGAGGCGTTCTGGCCCGGCCCGGGCGTGCTCCGCAAGGGGCTTCGGAGAATCCCCCTTCCCAATCCTGCCGAAGCCGTCTATAGGCAGCCGCTCATGCGGGCCTGCACCCTTGGAGGAGGTCCGTGGCTGACAATTTGGAGAAAGACCATGGCCGGTGAGATCCCCGATCTGATCGCCACGGTGCGGACGGGGACAGGCAAGGGGGCCGCCCGTCAGGCTCGCCGCAATGGCGACGTACCGGGCGTGCTCTATGGCGGCGGGCAGAAGCCCCAGCCGATCAACATCAACTATAACCAGCTCCTGAAGCGTCTGAAGGCGGGCCGCTTCCTGTCGACTCTGTTCAACCTGAAGGTCGATGGCGAGGACGACGTCCGCGTGATCTGCCGCGGTGTGCAGCGCGACGTGGTGAAAGATCTTCCAACCCATGTCGACCTGATGCGGCTCCGCCGCGACAGCCGGATCAGCCTTTTCATCCATGTTGATTTCCTGAACCACGACAAGGCGCCCGGCCTGAAGAAGGGCGGTACGCTGGTGGTTGTGCGCCCCGAGGTCGAACTCGAGGTGACGGCGAGCGACATCCCCGAGCGCCTGGTGGCCGATCTCACCGGGCTCGAGATCGGCGACGTGGTCCACATCGGCGACATCGAGCTCCCTGCGGGCGCCAAGGCGACGATCAAGCGGAACTTCGTGGTCGCCAACATCTCGGCACCGTCGAGCCTGCGCTCGGCCGACGAGGTCGAGGAGGGCGAAGAGGCCGAAGTGGCCGGCACCGAGGAAGAAGCCGAGGAGGCGGAGGAGGAAGCCGAGGAGTAGTCCACGAGCCCTTCCGGATCTTATCGCGCGGGGCCTTCGGGCCCCGCGTTGCTTTACAGCGGCCGACTGGCGGGCAGTCAGGCAGGGACCCGCTCGAACACCACGGTCGCGCCGCGCGACCCCGCCGGGCAATAGGTGAACCGGGCGGCCGACAGGCCGTCGAAGACGCGCCTGATCCCGGCCGGTCCGTAGTGCTTGCCGTGCAGCTCCATGATGACAAGCCGCACGTGGTCGGGAAGCTGGCGGTCGAACAGCTCCGCCTCGCCGCCCTCGATGTCGAGAAGGACGACGCTGGGGCGGTGGCGGGCCAGGAGGCTTCCGAGCCGCAGCGCCGGCACCTCGATCACCGCGCCCGGCGCCTCGGCCGGTGCCGGATCCGGTGCCACCGCCGAGGCCCAGAAGCCGGCCCGGAGGCGGAACGGAACCACAGGTCCGGCCCAGGTGTCGGCGACGACGGCGCCGTGCTCGACCTTGGCTGCTTCGGCGCCCGCGCGCGCGAGCGTGGCGCGGGCAACCTCGACCATCGCCGGGTTGGCCTCGACGCCCAGGACCGCCGCGGCGGGAAGCGTCCGTGCCGCCAGCGCGCAGAGGTAGCCGGCCCCGGCGCCGAGGTCGACGAAGCGGTCCTCGGGCCTCAGGTGGCGGTCGAGCGCGGCGGCCTCCGTGTGCTCGTAGCGCCCGCTCGTCAGCGCCTCGACGAGGTTCGGGACCAACTGCCCGGACGGGATGTCGAGCTCGATTCCGTTGACCGTGAACCTGGGCAAGTCCGAGCGCCTCCGGCTGGGCGGCGCTCCGGTTGCCAGCCGCCGCCGCCCCACCTAATCTGCCGTCCGCGGCCAAGTAAAGTGACGGCGCGGCCGCACGGCGATGTAGGAGACGGAGCGTGAAGCTCTTCGTGGGCCTCGGCAATCCGGGGGCGAAATACGCGGGCCACCGGCACAACATCGGCTTCATGGCGGTCGACCGGATCGCCGCCGATCACGGGTTTGCGCCCTGGCGGTCGCGGTTCTCCGGCGCGCTCTCCGAGGGGCGGCTCGGGTCCGAGAAGGTGGTGCTGCTGAAGCCCCAGACCTTCATGAACCTCTCCGGCCAGTCGGTCGGCGAGGCGATGCGGTTCTTCAAGCTCGTGCCCGCCGACGTGATCGTCTTCCACGACGAGCTCGACCTCGCCCCGGGCAAGGTCCGGGTCAAGCAGGGTGGCGGGCACGCCGGCCACAACGGGCTGCGCTCGCTACACCAGCATCTCGGCGACGGCTATGGCCGGGTCCGGCTCGGGATCGGCCACCCGGGCCACAAGGACCTGGTCTCGGGCTACGTGCTGCACGATTTCGCCAAGGCCGACCAGGACTGGCTCGACGACGTGTTGCGTGGGGTATCCGACGGCGCGCCGGCGCTGGCCGATGGCGACTCGGCGGGGTTCCAGAACAAGGTGGCGCTTCGGGTTTCGCCGCCGCGCTCGTCGGGCGGCGAGAGGCCCGCAGTGGCGCCGCCTGCCGCGCCGGCGCCGGAGCCCGACACCCGCTCGGCGCTGCAGAAGCTGATGGACAGGTTCCGCTAGGAGGGGTGATGGATACATCGGTCAACGTTCTGGGCGGCCCGTTGGAGGACTGCTCCGCCGACCCGCTCACCGGATTCTTCCGCAACGGTTGTTGCGACAGCTCAGCCGAGGACCGCGGCAGCCACACCGTCTGCGCGGTGATGACGGCGGAGTTCCTGGCCTACTCCAAGTACGTCGGCAACGACCTCTCCACCCCGCGCCCCGAGTTCCACTTCCCCGGCCTCAAGCCCGGAGACCGCTGGTGCCTCTGCGCCGGCCGGTTCCTCCAGGCCCACGCCGAGGGCTGCGCGCCGGAGGTGAAGCTCGCCGCCACCCACCGCAAGGCGCTCGAGATCGTCCCGCTCGCGGTCCTGAAGGCGCATGCGGAGGCGGGCACGTAACACGGTGTTACGCGCGACCAACGGGCTGATATCCAAGGGTGTTCCGGATTCCGTTAACCGGCTGGAAAGGTCTCCGGACCCCCGTAACACGGCCTCCGTGGCCGTCCCGGGGCGGGCGCCTCAGGACCCGGGCTTCTTGTCGCTGTCGCGCACGACCTCGATCTTCACCTTGGTGACGAGGGCCGCGAGCGCGCCGATCGCGGCCAAGATCGGCGCCGCCAGCACCAGCGCGCCGCCGGCGACGGCGCCGATGGTGAGCGGGATTTCGAGCACAAGGTCGCCGTCGGGCTCGGTGATGCGGATCCGGCGGACCTGGCCCTCGGCGGCGAGCTTCTTGACGCGGTCGACGAGCTCGGCGCCGGCGACCTCGACTTCCTCAGTCCAGCTGCGCTCCTTTTCGGGATCGTCGGGCTTCTTTGCGGGTTCGGGCATGGTGTGTCTCCTTCGGGAAGGTGAAGGAAAAAAGATAGGGAGCGGGACGCGCGGACGCCATGACCTGAGTCAACGAGGCGCCCGCGTCGGCGTTTGGCCGCTCAGAACACGTCGACGAGATAGAGAAGGATGATGATCGGGATCGGGATCCCGATCGCCCAAGCGAGAATGCCTTTCATTTTTTCAGCCCTCCCTTCGCTCAGATCCGGCCCATCAGAACGAGGATGAGGAGGATCACGACAATCAGGCCAACCACGCCCGATGGCCCGTAGCCCCAGCTGCGCGAATGGCCCCAGGCGGGCAGGACGCCGATCAGGGCGAGGATCAGGATGATGAGAAGGATGGTGCCGAGCGTCATGACGGTCCTCCGGGTTAGCGCACCCGAGAGGGGTGCGGTCGTCCGGTCAACTCGCGACGGGTCGATCAGGTTCCCGCGGACGTTCCCTTGCCGCTGCCCTCGGGGGTGGCGCGCGGAGGGACGGCCCGGTGCCCTCTGCCGTGGACGGCTGGGTGTGATGTGGGATCGGGAGGGGATGGCGCGCGTCAGGCGCGCCATCCGTCGGGCTTTCGCTCAGACGAGCTCGAGGTTCGTCGCGCTCTCGCGGCCATCGCGGCCGGCTTCGATCTCGAAGGTCACCTTCGCGCCGTCTTCGAGGCTGGTCAGCCCCGCGCGCTCCAGCGCCGAGATGTGCACGAACACGTCGCGCTTGCCTCCCTCGGGCTCGATGAAGCCGAAACCCTTGGTGGCGTTGAACCATTTCACCGTGCCATTGGCCATGGTGATGTCTCCTAACTTGGTTGCTGCCCACGCAATGCGGCAGCCCGGCTTGTCAGTTCAGGATCGAGAGACTGCAGCCGGTTAGGGAAGACAGTGTCGAAAGAGAAATAACTTCGCCGGGTCGATATGGGGCGTTCGGGCCTGTGTTGCAAGGAAAAACCGGGACGGGCCGGGCGGTCGGCGGTTTGCGGCCGGGTGCGGTGCGGCTGGGCGGCCGTCCCGAGCAGGTTCGGGAAGTCCGAGAAGGAGATGTGGCAGCGGCGGTTCTGGGAGCACCATATCCGGGACGAGGCGGATTACGCGGCGCACGTCCGGTATTGCTGGTGGAACCCGGTGAAGCACGGGTTCGTCGAGGCGCCGGAAGCCTGGCAGCATTCGTCGATTCACCGCGACAAGCAAACGGGCAGGTTCGGGTGGTAGGGTGCGTGATTTCACGCACCGTTGATCCGAGTTTTGCGTCGCGGTCGCCGGGGAAGGTGCGTGCGAGCACACACCCTACGGCTTGCCTACTATGCTCTATCGAATACGGCTCAGAATGTGACCAATAGGAATGCAGAACGCTATTCCTGTGTTCGCATTGAAAGACAAGGCTTCGTTCTGGTCCCCGGTGATCAATTCGGCAGGAGAATAGTAGCTCACTGCAATTCCGGCTAAGCCAACTGCTCCAAGCAATTGGTGATCACGGGCGAATACCGGTCCTCCGGACATCCCTTTGTTTAGCATAACATCGAGAGTGTAGAGCTTATCAAAACCTCCCGCCGATACTAGGCCTGAGAACATCGCACGCTTTGCTAAAGCAGGAAGAAATCCATTATTGGCCCTTGACAAAGGTGAGGGCCATAGCAACGGGTAACCTAAGATAAATGCATCTTGCCCAATAAAGATCTTGTCAAATTCATGGAACTCAAGTGCTGGCGCATTCTGCGGCTTCGAGCCAATCTCAAAAACAATATAGTCGTCTTTAACCTCCTTCGACGAGCCGCGAGAGCAAAGTGTGTGTGAAAGTCTCTGCCAACCGTGTCCCGCGAGCAACTCAATGCTTTTATCGCTGTCATATTCGTCAAATACATGATTGGCGGACACTAGGAAGTGCGACTTCTCTAAGTCAATCAGAACAGCTGTTCCTACATTTGAGCCGCATTTAACGGCATACGTTCTTCTAAAGGCAACTTCAGGGATCATTTACGCACTCCAAACCAGTTGCCACGAGGCTGGTGAGTCGGAATTCGCGCTGCAAGGCCGCATCCTTACTACCTCTATTAGTCTCGCACCTATCGCGCACTCCTCACCTACTGAACTTCTTGTACTTCACCCACCTCGGCTCCACCGTCCGCACGCTACCTGCACCGGGTGTCGCACGCAATTGCTTCGCAATCGCTTTCGCGCACGCGTCGAACCCAACCGCGAAATACAAGCAGCTCTCCCTAGCGGGAGAACTTCTTGTATTTCACCCGTTTGGGTTCGACGGCATCCGGCCCCAGCCGCCTGATCTTGTCTTCCTCGTAGGCCTCGAAGTTCCCCTCGAACCACTCCACCTTCGCCTCGCCCTCGAAGGCGAGGATATGGGTGCAGAGCCGGTCCAGGAAGAACCGGTCGTGGGAGATGATCACCGCGCAGCCGGCGAAATTCTCCAGCGCGTCTTCCAGGGCGCGCAGGGTCTCGACGTCGAGGTCGTTGGTGGGCTCGTCGAGGAGGAGCACGTTGCCGCCCTCGCGCAACAGCTTCGCCATGTGGACGCGGTTGCGTTCGCCGCCGGAGAGGAGGCCGACCTTCTTCTGCTGGTCGCCGCCCTTGAAGTTGAAGGCGCCGCAGTAGGCGCGGGAGTTCACCTGGGCGTCGCCGAGCTCGATGATCTCCGACCCGCCGGAGATTTCCTCCCACACCGTCTTGTTGGCGTCGAGGGCGTCGCGGGACTGGTCGACGTAGGCGAGCTTCACCGTGTCGCCGAGGGTGATCGCGCCGGCGTCGGGCTTCTCCTGCCCCGTGAGCATCCGGAAGAGCGTGGTCTTGCCGGCGCCGTTCGGGCCGATGACGCCGACGATGCCGCCGGGGGGGAGGGAGAAGCTGAGGCCCTCGATCAGCTGCTTGTCGCCGAGGTGCTTGGCCAAGCCCTCGACCTCGATCACCTTGCCGCCGAGGCGGGGGCCGTGGGGGATGACGATCTGGGCCTTGCCGACGCGCTCGCGTTCGGACTGCGCGGCGAGTTTCTCGTAGGCCTGGATCCGCGCCTTCGACTTGGCCTGGCGGGCCTTGGCGCCCTGGCGGATCCATTCGAGCTCGGATTGCAGGGTCTTTTGCTTGGCCTTGTCCTCGCGCGCCTCCTGTTCGAGGCGCTTGGCCTTCTGTTCGAGCCAGGCGGAGTAGTTGCCCTCGTAGGGGATGCCGCGGCCGCGGTCGAGCTCGAGGATCCAGCCGGTGATGTCGTCGAGGAAGTAGCGGTCGTGGGTGACGATAAGGATGGTGCCGGGGTACTCGATGAGGTGCTTCTGGAGCCAGGCCACGGTCTCGGCGTCGAGGTGGTTGGTGGGCTCGTCGAGCAAGAGCATGTCGGGCGCCTCGAGGAGGAGCTTGCAGAGCGCGACGCGGCGCTTCTCGCCGCCTGACAGCGTGTCGACCTGGGCGTCGTCGGGCGGGCAGCGGAGCGCCTCCATGGCGACGTCGATCTGGGCGTCGAGATCCCACAGGTTCTCGGCGTCGATCTCGTCCTGGAGGGTGGCCATCTCCTCGGCAGTCTCGTCGGAGTAGTTCATGGCGAGCTCGTTGAAGCGGTCGAGCTTGGCCTTCTTGGCGGCGACGCCGAGCATCACGTTCTCGCGGACGGTGAGCTTCTCGTCGAGCTCGGGCTCCTGCGGCAGGTAGCCGACGCGGGCGCCCTTGGCGGCCCAGGCCTCGCCGGTGAAGTCCTTGTCCCAGCCGGCCATGACGCGGAGCAGCGTCGACTTGCCCGCGCCGTTGACGCCGACCACGCCGATCTTCACACCGGGCAGGAAGTTCAGGCGGATGTTCTCGAACACCTTCTTGCCGCCCGGATAGGTCTTGGAGACGCCGTCCATGTGGTAGACGTACTGGTAGCTGGCCATGGGGGTCCTCCGGGGTGCCGAGTGGTCGGCCCCCATCTAGGGGTTGCGCGGCGAAAGGGCAATTGGGGGACGCCCGTCCGCCCGGCCTAGAGGTACTGCCAGACGAGCGGCGTGTAGCCGAAGGCGTCGCCGGCCCGCTCGGCATGGCCGATGCCGGGGAAGGGCAGGTGCATCCCGGCGATCATCGTCCGGTCCTCCGCGACCTCTCCCATCGCGGCGGCGCGGGTGGCGGCGGCCTCGGCCGGGTCGACGTCGAAGGCGATCGAGACCTCGGGCCGGGCGAACTGGACGTGCGGCACATGGACGATGTCGGCCCAGATCAGCAGCGGCTCGGCCCCGGTCTCGACCAGCACGCCGGCGTGGCCGGGGGTGTGGCCGGGGAAGGGCCGTAAGCTGAGCCTGCCGCCGAGGTCGGCGTCGGTCGCGACGAGCGACACCCGCTCGCCATAGGCGGCGACGGCGGCGCGGGCGAGGTCGAAGGCGGGGCGGAAGGGCTCGGGCGCCATCGACTTCATCTCGTCGGAGGACCAGAAGGCGTGGTCGGCCTCGGTCAGCACCATCTCGGCGTTGGGAAAGGCCGGCCCGGCCTCGGTGAAGCAGCCGCCGATGTGGTCGCCGTGGAGGTGGGTGACGACGAGCCGGCTGACCGATGCGGGGTCGATCCCCGCGGCGGCGAGGTTGGCGTGGAGCTGGCCGAGGGTCGGGCCGAAGATCGATCCGGTGCCGGAATCGACCAGCACGGTGTCGTCGCCGCGCTGGATCGCGTAGGCGTTGACCGAGCCCTGGAGCGCGCGGGCCGGGTCGAGGAAGGCAGCGCGCGACAGTTCCTCGAAGCCCGCCGCGTCGATGCCGAGAAGCACGTCGGGGCTGATCTGCAGATAGCCGTCCGAAAGCGCGGTCACCGTGACCTCGCCGAAGCGGAAGCGCTGGGCGGCCGCCAGAGACACCCCGTGGCCCGCGGCCGAGGCGCGGCGCAGGGTGAGCGTGAGGCCCGATCCCGCGGCCAGCGTCAGGGCGGCGCCCGATGTGAGGAACTCGCGTCTCAGCATGGTCTCTCTCCTGGCGGATGATAAGCTTTGTAGATACCACACTCAGGGGGCGCGTGCCCGGGAGGATGGCGGATGGACACGCTCTCGGAAATGACGGGACGGTTCGCGCAGGCGGGCTCGGTGGCCTGGATCGGGCTCAGGCCTGTGCGCCAGGGCGAAGTGCGGGCGGTTCCGGCGGTGGAGATCGGCGCGGGCGGGCTTGAGGGCGATCACGGGCGCGCGGGCAAGCGCGCGGCCACGCTGATCCAGGCCGAGCACCTGGCCGTCATCGCCACGCTGACCAGCCGGGACGGGGTGGCGCCCGCCCTTCTGCGGCGCAACATCGCGGTCTCCGGGATCAACCTGGCCGCCCTGCGCGGGCGAAGGGTTGCCGTGGGCGAGGCCGTACTGGAGATCACGGTGCCCTGCGCCCCCTGCTCGCGGATGGAGGCGGCGCTGGGGCCGGGCGGCTTCAACGCCATGCGCGGCCACGGCGGCTGGTGCGCCGAGGTGGTGAAGCCGGGACGGGTGGCGGTGGGCGACCGGGTGGCACCGGCCGATTGACAGGGCAGGGGCGGGGCGGAGAAAAGGCGAGCAAGATCAGGGAGGATGGCCGCGTGCCCGAGGGATTTCCGATCGCCTATCCGGGCCAGGCCGTCGGCCTTCTCGGCGGGTCGTTCGACCCGCCCCATGCCGGGCACGTCCACGTCACCAGGGAGGCGCTGAAGCGGTTCGGGCTCGACCAGGTGTGGTGGCTGGTCTCGCCCGGCAACCCGCTGAAGCAGGAGGGGCCGGCGCCGCTTTCCCGGCGGATGGCGGCCGCGCGGGCGGCGATGCGGCATCCGCGGGTGGTGGTCACCGACTTCGAGGCGCGGCTCGGCACCCGCTACACGGCCGAAACGCTCGCTGAGCTCCGGGCGCGCTATCCCGGCGTGCGCTTCGTCTGGCTGATGGGGGCCGACAACTTGGCGCAGTTCCACCGCTGGGAGCGCTGGGAGGAGATCATGGCAACCACCCCGGTCGGCGTGATCGCGCGGCCCGGGGCGCGGGCGTCGGCGCGGATGGCGAAGGCGGCCGAGCGCTACTGGCCCTGGAGGGTGCCGCAGGAGGCCTCGCGGCTCCTGCCCCGGCTCATGCCCCCCGCCTGGTGCTTCGTCAACGTGCCGATGCAGGAGATCTCCTCGAGCGCGATCCGGGCCGGCGGCGGCTGGGCGCGCTGAGGCGAAAGGACCGGACCCTGGCCGGTCCAAGCGCCGCCGGCAATGCATCTGCCAGGGGCTTGCGAACTGCCCCGCGCGAGCGGCAGGCGCTTGCCCGGCGCCCGGCAATTTGCTTTCCTCGCGGCCATGACGCGGGCGCCAAGCGATCTCACGCGACGGTTCGTTCTCGGCGGCCTCCTCGCCGGGGCCGCAGCGCCGGCATTGTCGGAGGCGCCGCTCACCTCGCTGCGCCCGGTTCCGCGTGGCCTGACCCCGGCCGAGGCGCGGCGCGTCACAGTGACGGCAGCCGAGGCGCTGATTGCCGAAGCAAGGCTCGGCGGGCAGGTCAGCTTCGCGCTTGCCGACGCGCGCTCGGGCCTGGTGCTAGAGGGCTCCGGGGCCGGCATGGCCATGCCGCCGGCCAGTGTCTCCAAGGCGATCACCGCACTCTACGGGATGGAGGCGCTCGGCCCCGGCCACCGCTTCCGCACCCAGCTGATTGCCGCGGGGCCGATCCGCAACGGCCGGCTCGACGGCGACCTGATCCTGACCGGCACCGGCGACCCGACGCTCGACACCGACGGGCTCGCCCGGATGGCGGCGGGATTGCGCGATGCCGGCGTGCGCGAGGTCTCGGGCTGGTTCCGGGTGCATGACGGCGCGCTTCCCTTCATCCGCTCGATCGACCCCGACCAGCCCGACCACGTCGGCTACAACCCCTCGATCTCGGGCCTCAATCTCAACTTCAACCGGGTACACTTCGAGTGGCGCCGCGCGGGAGGCGGCTACCAGGTGGCGATGGACGCGCGCTCGGAACGACTGCGCCCGGCGGTCACCGTCGCCCGGATGCAGGTGGCCGACCGTCGCAGCCCGCTTTACACCTATGCCGACCGCGACGGAGTGGACGACTGGACCGTGGCCGCCTCGGCGCTCGGCAACAGTGGCAGCCGCTGGCTGCCGGTGCGGCGTCCGGCGCAATATGCCGGCGAGGTGTTTCAGGTGCTGGCACGCTCCTACGGTATCGTGCTCTCACCGCCGGCCCGGGCCGAGGGCGTGCCGCGCGGCACGGTGCTGGTGGAGCAGGTGTCCGACGACCTGGCCACGATCCTCACGGATATGCTGAAATGGTCCACCAACCTCACCGCCGAGGTGGTCGGGCTTTCGGCCTCAACTCGCCGCGGCGGGCCACCGGCGACGCTGGCCGCCTCGGGCCATAGGATGAGCGACTGGCTGAAGGGCCGGACCGGGGTGAACGGGACGCGCTTCGTCGACCATTCCGGGCTCGGCCCCGACAGCCGGATCTCGGCCTCCGACATGGTGACGGCGCTGGTGCAGTCGGGCGCAGACGGGGCTCTCCGGCGGATGATGAAGCGGATCGACATGAAGGATGCGAACGGCCGGACGATCCGCGACCACCCGGCGCGGGTGCAGGCCAAAACCGGCACGCTCAACTTCGTCAGCGCGCTCGCGGGCTACGTCCACACGTCCTCGAACGCGGTCCTGGCCTTCGCCATCTTCGCTGCCGACCTCGAGCGCCGCCGTGGCCTCGCGCCCGACGACATCGAGCGCCCGGAGGGCGGGCGCGGCTGGACCTCGCGCGCCCGTGCCATGCAGCAGAAGCTGATCGAGCGCTGGGTCGCGGTCTACGGCAGCTGAGGTCGCCCGGCCCGACCGCGATCCGCGGCCGGGCGCAGGGATCGCTCCTCCCGTGCCCGCCCTAGCTGCCGCCGTCGCGGCGCGCGGCGTGGGCCGAGAGGTGGCGCGAGACAATGGCGAACCACTCGCCGCTCGCGCGGATCTCGGCGATGCCCCTGTTCAGGACTTCAAGATAGGCTTGGCCGTTGGGGTTCGACTTCGGCGTGAACACGTGAAGCGTGGCGAGGGTGGAGAGCGTGGGGAGCTCCACCACCGCGTCGCGCAGCTTCAGCGTGTCGATGTCGGCCTCGGCGGGCAACGCATCGAAGGTCACCACGTCGACCTCTCCGGCCATCAGGGCGCGCCAGCAATCGTGCTGGGTGGGCGGCACGGTCATGCTGACGTTGGGCTCGACCAGCCGCTGGGCCTCGAGGTCGAAGGTGAACCAGCCGTCGGGGCGGCAAAGCCGGGCGCCGAGGAGCTGCGGGTAGGAGCTGACGTTGGCGTAGGGCGTATCCCTGCGGGCGTAGTGGCTCACCACCGCCTCGAAGAACGGCTCGGAATGGTCGTAGTCGGTGCAGCGTTGCGCGTTCGCGGGCGAGAGGAACTCGACCCTGCTGCAATCGGGCCGGTACCAGGGGAAGCCCATGTCGAATGCGCCGGAGGGCAGCAGCTCGGTCAGGTGCGCGCCCCAGTCGTTGACGAAGACGACGCGGTGGCCGAGCGCGGGGTCGCCATGGTGGAGGGCGGTTTTCACGAGTTCGGTGAAGAGGCCCTGCTCGGGCAGGTTCTCGTCGGTGAAGGGCGCGTAGGCGCCGGCAGTCAGGAAGCGGATCGGCGGCAAGGGCTCGGTCGCCGCGACTTCTGTCTCGTCCGCCGGCTCGGGGGCCGGCTCGGGCTCGGCGATCCGGATCACCGTGCCGGGCAGAGAACCGTCGGCGCAGGGTATGCGCAACTCCTGGCCGACCTCGATCAGGTTGGGGCTTCTCAGCACGTCGCGGTTGGCGTCGAAGACGAGCTGGTAGCCGCCGGCCACTCCGGCGGCGTGCGCGATCTTGCTCAGCGTATCGCCGGAGACGACGGTGTAGACCTCGCACAGGCCCTGCGCCCGGGACTCGCCGGGCCCCAGGCCGATGACGAGGGCCGCGGCGCCGGCGGCAACCAGCAACTTGCCTGGAAGTTTCGGCATCATCTGCATCCCGATCTGAGTGCGGCCGCGCGCGAATGGCGGCCACGATTCGGAGTGAGTAGTGCCGAAATATGGTCAATCCATGGCAGAGTATCTCAAATTAGATTCAACCTGAACTTGCGTGCTGCCCGTGATCGCCCCTCGCGCCTCTGACGCTTCACACCGTGCGGTGCCGGGCCCGCGCGCCACGCTCGATCGCGGCGGCGGCCAGGCGGTCGATGTCGAGCTCGTAGCGCATCTCCTCCAGGAGCCTCAGCTCGCCCTGGCCGAGGTTGCCGTCGGCTGCGGCCACGTCGCAGGCCAGCGCGTAGGCCGTCTCGTAGAGCTTGTCTGGCAGAGCGTCGCGCACCAGCCCGAACAGCGCTGCGACGCCATCGTCCTCCTCGAACAGGTCGAACACCGTCTGTGCCATCCGGCGCAGACGGTCCTGGTCGTAGCCCTTGAACACCGGCAGATGGTTGACGATGCGCTCGATGGTGAGAAGTTCCGCAGTACGCAGCGCTTCGTCGGAGGCCGAGGTGGCGATCATCACCGCGACGAGCGCGTCCTGCGGGGTCATCGAGGCGGCGAGATCGGCCATGAGGGTCTCCGAGGGGGCGATGCTGAAGGTGGGCAGAATATTGACGCGCCCAGCCCCCGGCAATAGGTAGCGGGCCTTGGCCCGCAGGGCGGCCTCGAAGGAATGCCACGATGTCCGATCTCCGCGACGCCGCGATGCGCTCGAAGGCCTGGCCGTTCGAGGAGGCGCGGGCGGTGCTCAAGCGCTACGAGAAGGCGCCGCCGAAGAAGGGCCACGTGCTGTTCGAGACCGGCTACGGGCCGTCCGGGCTGCCCCATATCGGCACCTTCGGCGAGGTGGCGCGCACCACGATGATCCGCCGCGCCTTCGAGGTGATCTCGGACATTCCCACCCGGCTCGTCTGCTTCTCGGACGACATGGACGGGATGCGCAAGGTGCCCGACAACGTGCCGAAGCCGGAGATGCTGAAGGAGCACCTGCAGCGCCCGCTGACGAGCGTGCCCGACCCCTTCGGCGAGCACGAGAGCTTCGGCCACCACAACAACGCGATGCTGCGGCGTTTCCTCGAAACCTTCGGCTTCGAGTACGAGTTCATCTCGGCGACCGAGTTCTACAAGTCCGGCCAGTTCGACGAGGTGCTCCTGCGCGCCGCCGAGCGCTACGACGCGATCATGGAGATCATGCTCGCCTCGCTCCGCGAGGAGCGCCAGCAGACCTATTCCTGCTTCCTGCCGATCCACCCCGAGACCGGGCGCGTGCTCTACGTGCCGATCAAGCACGTCGACGCCAGGGAGGGCACCGTCACCTTCGACGACGAGACCGGGCGGGAATGGACGCTGCCGGTGACCGGCGGGCAGGTGAAGCTGCAGTGGAAGCCCGATTTCGGCGCGCGCTGGGCCGCGCTCGACGTCGATTTCGAGATGTACGGCAAGGACCATTCGACCAACACGCCGATCTACGACGGCATCTGCGAGGTGCTGGGGGGCCGGGCGCCAGAGCATTTCACCTACGAGCTCTTTCTCGACGACCAGGGTCAGAAGATCTCGAAGTCGAAGGGCAACGGGCTCACCATCGACGAGTGGCTGACCTACGCCGCGACCGAGAGCCTGTCCTACTTCATGTACCAGAAGCCGAAGACCGCGAAGCGGCTCTGGTGGGACGTGATCCCGAAGGCGGTGGACGAGTACCACCAGCAGCTCCGCGCGTTCCCCGGGCAGGACCCCGACCAGCAGCTCGCGAACCCGGTCTGGCACATCCACGGCGGAGAGCCGCCGGAGTCGGACATGGTGGTGCCGTTCGCGATGCTCCTGAACCTCGCCAGCGTCGCCGGGGCGACCGACAGGGCCGGGCTCTGGGGCTTCATCAAGCGCTACGCGCCCGAGGCCAGCCCCGAGACCCACCCGCATCTCGACGAGGCGGCCGAGTTCGCGGTGCGCTACTTTCGCGACTTCGTGGCACCGACGCGCCAGTTCCGCGCGCCATCCGACAAGGAGCGGGCGGCGATGGAGGACCTCAAGGCACGGCTCATGGCCTGGGACGGCGGGCTCGATGCCGAGGAGTTGCAGTCGATGGTCTTCTCGGTCGGCAAGGAGCATGGCTTCGAGCCCCTGCGCGAATGGTTCACCGCGCTCTACGAGGTGCTCCTGGGAGCCTCCCAGGGCCCGCGCTTCGGCGGCTTCATCGCGCTCTACGGCATCGACGAGACCGTGGCCCTGATCGAGAAGGGGCTGAAAGGCGAGCTGCAGGCCGCCTGAGACCCGTCACTCCCGCCAGATCTTCCACCAGGCGCGCCAACGCCGGGTCAACGCCTCGGACGGGCCTGCGAAAAGGCGGCGGCCAAGCAGGATGGCTTCCGCGCGAAGCGCCGCTTGGCGCCGGGTAGCCACCGCGACGAGCCTGGCGCAAGCCGAGCCGCTGCCACCGCCGTCTGCGAGGTCACGGATGACCTGCGAGAGATCGTTGTAATCGCCGAGCGCCGCGCCCAGCCGGTCGGCGGCCGCAACGTGCGGCGCCATCGCCTCGGGCCAGATCGGGGCCAGCAGGCGCACATGGTACCAATGGTCCTTCGCGCGCCTGCGCCAGTCGTGGAAATCCTCGTCGCGGCCGCGCTTCACCGCCCGCTTCATCGCCCTTCGGGAATTGGCCCATGTGTCGGCAAGGCCCTTCTCGACGGCGCCGAATTCCTTGCCCTTGATCCGCCATTTCTCAGTGCGGCGGCCGAGCGCCTCCAGCACCGAGCGGAACTCCTCGAGCGCCGGTTCGAGTGCCTCGTGCTCGGCGGCATGGCGGTCGATCAGCGGTCCAGAGATGTCCGACAGTTCCGCGTCGGAGAGCCCTGCGCCTTCGGCGAGCGCGGCGAGGGTCGCGCTGGCGACCTCCGACTCGCGCAGCCCCGAGAGGCGGCGGCCGGCCTTGCGCAATGCCGCGTTCTCTACGGCGAACGTCGTGAAACCGGGGCGGACGAGGCGGATCAGCCCGCGCAGCTTCTTGATCGCCTTGCGCGCCGTGTGGATACGCTCCGCCAGCGGACGATCTTCGTCGTCAAGCGTGGCGAGCGCGAATTTGATCTCCTTGGACGCGATGCGACGCACCCCGGCCTGCACAGTCCTATCGGTCCGCTCGAACTGAAACGCCATCGCCTCCCTCTTGGCCGAGCCTGCCTGACGCCTTGCCGCGTCGCCGTCGCGGGCTAGTCTCTCAGTTAGGTAGCGGCGGCACAGGGGACAAATCCATGACTCGCATCATCTCGGCCCTGGTCCTAGTCATCGTCCTTAGCCTCCCGGCCCAGTCGCAGGAGGCGCCCGAGGCGGCGATCCGCGGCGTGATCCGGAGCCAGATCGACGCCTTCCTCGCTGACGACTTCGGCACCGCCTTCAGCTTCGCCTCGCCGGCGATCCGCGGCATTTTCCAGACGCCGGAAAACTTTGGCGCGATGGTCAGGAACGGCTATCCGATGGTCTGGCGGCCCGAGTCGGTGGAGTTCGGAGAGCTCCGCGAGATCGCCGGCCGGCTCTGGCAGCGGGTGTACGTGCGCGACGCCGGTGGGCGCGCCCACGCGCTCGACTACCAGATGATCCCTGGCGAAGATGGCTGGCGGATCAATGGGGTCCAGCTGTTGCCGGCCCCGGACGTCGGCGCCTGAAAGTTTAACGGAGCCTTAGGGCTTTTCTGTTAGGCCTTGTTCATCCGGGCCCATTTCGCCCGGCATTCCCTCGTGAGCGGCTGACAGTTGAGCGGAGCTTCGGCGCCAGGCATGGCGCCGTCTCCGCCCTGTCGCCGTTCGCGTCGATTGTGAAAGGGCATAGGATGAACAAGGCGATTACCGACGGGCTGGTGCTGATGCCGCCACCCTTCGTGAACGGGCTGGACGTGTGGTCGAGCGAGAACGGCACCCCCGGCTCGGCCACCTACGACGGTGCGGCGAACGCGGCCTTCGTGCCGGCGGACCAGGATTTCGTGGGCTGCCTCGAGCTCCTCAAGACGACTGCCACCCAGAAGCTGCGCTACATGGGCGACACCCCGATCCTGCCGGGCTGCTACCTGCGCATCATCGCCCGGGTGAAGGCGATCTCCGGCAACCTGCCGACGGTGCGGATCGCGGCCTGGGCCGGCGGCGCCGGCGGCGCGGAGGTGACCGGCCTCGTCACCACTGGCCCGGCGGTCACGCTCACGGCCTACGGGCAGGTCGTCACCGTCTCGGCGATCGTCGGCACCGGCGCCCGTGGCGGCGTCAACATGCCCTGGACCACGCAGGTCCTGTTCGGTCATTTCGGCCTCGACCTAACCGGCCCGAACGGCGGCGTCGTGCGCATCGACGACATTGAGATCGAGGACATCACCTCGGCCTTCCTGCGCACGATGATGGACTGGGTCGACGTGCGCGACTATGGCGCCAAGGGCGACGGCATCACCGACGACCGGGCCGCGTTCGAGGCGGCCGACGACGACGCCCAGGGCCGCGAGGTCTATGTCCCGGCCGGCACCTTCTACATCGGCTCGAGCCTGACGCTCGACAACGAGGTGCGCTTCGAGGGCAAGCTCTCGATGCCGGTCTCGGCGCGACTGACGCTGACCAAGAACTTCAACCTGCCGGCCTATGTCGATGCCTTCGGCGGCGACGAGATGGAGGGGCTGAAGAAGGCGCTGCAGACGCTGCTCAACTTCTCCGATCACGATTCGCTCGACATGGGCGGCCGCCGGATCGAGGTGACCGGGCCGATCGACGTGCAGGCGGCGGTGAACAACCAGACCTCGTTCCAGGTCCGCCGGGTGCTCCGCAACGGCCAGCTCAACGTCATCGCCGGCCCGGCCTGGGACAGCGAGACCGTCACCTCGCAGGCCACCTACTCGACGTCGAACGAGCTCCAGCTCACTGGCGTCGCCAACGTCGCAAACATCCAGGTGGGCTCGCTCGTCACCGGTGTCGGCGTCGGGAGGGAGATCTACGTCACCTCGAAGAACGTGGGCGCCGGCACGGTGACGCTCTCGAACCCGCTCTACGATGCCGCGGGCACACAGGTCTTCACCTTCACCCGGTTCAAGTACGTGCTCGACTTCTCCGGCTTCGCCGCGCTCGACAAGTTCGTGCTGCAGGAGGTGGAGATCCAGTGCAACGGCTTCGCCTCGGGCATTCTGCTCGCCCCGTCGGGCCAGCTGTTCACGCTCAGCGACTGCTACATGATCAAGCCGAAGGACCGCGGCATCTCCTCGATCGGTTCGGGCTGCCAGGACCTGCACATCGACCGCTGCCAGTTCATCTCGAACGAGCAGTCGGTGCCTGCGATCGACCGGGTCTCGATCGCGTTCAACGTCAACGCCAACGACGCCAAGATCCGCAGCAGCCGATTCGCACGTTTCCGCCACACCGGCGTGCTGAACGGCACCGGGCACCTGATCGTCGGCAACCACTGGTACCAGGGCGACAGCGGCAACGACACTCCGCGGCTCGGCGGCATGGTCTTCACCCAGGAAGACCTGAAATCGGTGATCACCGGCAACTACGTCGACAACAGCTTCATCGAGTGGACCAACGAGCACGAGTCCGATCCCAGCCTCAACTCGGAATACACCTTCGGCTCGCTCACCATCACCGGCAACATCTTCACGGTGAACGACGCGGCAAGCTGGTTCAGCTGGATCGTGATCAAGCCCTACGGGCCGGGCCACTACATCCAAGGGCTCAGCGTCACTGGCAACACGTTCCTGTCGATCAACGGCCAGACCGACCGGGTGGAGAAGGTCGACACCAGCTTCGCCACGCTCGACATGACCAAGGCGCGCAACATCGTTTTCCAGGGCAACACCTTCAACGCCATCGGCCAGAACACTTACAATCCCGTGACGCTGCCCTTCACCCAGGCGACCGCGCAGACGGTCTGGAACTGCAACTTCGGCAGCTTCTTCCCATTCGGCGGCCGGGCGCTGACGGTGGAAGGCGTGGTCGCCGAGGGTGCGATCACCAACGCCGCGGGCACCCGGCTCACCGAGATGCCCTACGCCTCGCTGCAGCAGGGCGCACAAGGCACCGAAGTGCGGCTAAACTGGCTGAGCGCCGCCAAGGGCTCCGTGCGGATCGTGGCGCGGATGGACAATCCGGTCTGACGCTGCCGCTCTCGCGGTCTGCTCGCCCCGGGCTACGGCCCGGGGCTGTTTTCCCGGACGCATCGGTCCCAGGCTCGACCTGCTGAGCCGGCACAGGAGTCGCCCACCCTCCAGAGGCAGGATCGAGCCCGAAGTAGTCGGTTGGCGAACACCTTTAACACGATGGCTTGCCACTATAACTCGAAACCATGAATCTCTCAGATCTATCCCCTCTTCGCTGCCGCAAAAGCAGCGGCGATCCCAGGATCATCCTCCGATCGCGTACGTGGAAGATCGTCGTCGAATTGGACCCAAGGAAGTTGGGACTCAACGCCAAAGTGAAACTCCGGCGTGACCCTTTCCGGGTAGTCGAGCGTGCCGATAGGAATCCAAACCGTATCTGGGCCAGAGGGATCCCCCTCTTCATCTCGGAAATCGTTGAGTCGGACAAGGTAGCGGTCCCAGATCGGGCTTCCGCACCGCATGCAGAATCCCCGCTCCTCTATAGCACTGGATTCCTTGAACATCTTCGGCGTCCCCTTTGTGAACCGCAAGGTCGCCGTGGGAAAACCTACAAGGCAAAATAGGGTCCGTTAGTCCAGCGCTGGCAGCGCCGACAGTGACAGATTCCTGTAGAGACGGGATCGTCGTCGCATCCGTATCTTACTTCACCGCACAGGCAACCGCCTGTCCATTTCATCTGCACCTCCATCACGGCAAAGACAGACCGAAAAGTCTGCACAGGTTGGGTGTTCTTTCAAGGTCCATATCGAGTTCATATTTGTCGCGAATTGCCACTGCCTTGGACCGATCCGGCCATACACGAGAGAACTCGCGGAAATAGTTCTCAAACCCCGCCGGGGAGATGATTTCGATTATCTCGCAGGGCTCGTCGCCCTGGTTCCAAAAAGTGTGCCACTCATCGCGCGGCTTGAACACCCAGTCACCCGCCTTGGCTTTCACCACACGCTCTCCCAGCAGTGCACCCAATGTTCCTTTGAGAACGAACGAATATTCGTCTTCGCGGTGGTGCCTGTGGAGGGGCGCAGCAAGTGTCCTCGGAGCGATCGGGTGGTGAACGACTGAGAAGCGTTGATCGCTATCGCGACCTTCGATCTTCCAATCTACACCGAAGCCGCCGAAGAAGAACTTGTCGCTCTCGTCTTCGCTGATGATCCGTCTGCTCATGATGAGCGATTCAAACCCAGTTTTGACTATTTGGCGCAAAGTAGCATAGCGGGTCGGGTTATGTCCGCTCCGTCCGCAAAGCTGACGCCTGGACAGCGGCCGCGCTACTGCGTCGGCCAACGTCCGGTTCGAAGAGCCACGATGCAGCGTTCTGACTGACCGGGATCAGCTCTCAGGGGACAGGCCCGGGTGGCCGAGCAGGGAAGGGAATCTGACCCTTCTGACCCGCCGGGCAGTGAAGACGAGATAGGGATTGGCGACGCTGCAGGAGACGGTCGGGGAGATCGTCAAAGACGTCCGCAGGAAGACCCAAAGTCAAATCAGCGACGAAGACAGGATCGGGTCGCACTGG
>JBFKAV010000030.1:0-26942 GCA_041621405.1 Paracoccaceae bacterium | reverse complement strand
GCTCGTGCACCGAGGGCAGGTCGGTAAAGCCGTAGAACGAATACCGGTCGGCCCGGGATTCCCAGGAGTTCGGCGCAAAGTCGCGCATGATGCCCATCCTTCACTGTTGGGGTTTGCGCCACGCTAGCTTTCGCCCTGCGGCGCTTCAATCCGTCTCGTGCATGGATCGGGCGGATTGCCGTCGCGTCCGGGCGCTTCGCCGGAGCGCGCGCCTCCCCGGCAGACAGATTGCCCGGCGCCCGATTGCGCGACCGGGCCTCACCCCCTAGCCTCGCCCGAGATTGGGGAGACGCAGGAGCATGGCCGAAGCGGGCGCCCGCCTCTCGCTCTGGGGCATCGAGGTCTTCGCGGCGGTGGCCGAGGAGGGTTCGGTCTCCGCGGCGGCGCGACGGCTCGGGGCTTCGGCCTCGGCGGTCAGCCAGCAGCTCGCCAACCTCGAGGCGGCGCTGGGCGCCGCGCTCGTCGACCGCTCGGCGCGGCCGGTGGCGCTGACCGCCGCCGGGAAGATGTTCCGTCACCGCGCCGAGGCGATCCTGAACGAGGCCGCGCAGGCCAGGGCCGAGCTGGCGCTGGCGGACCTGTCGCGGCTCACCGGGTTTCGCCTCGGCATGATCGAGGACTTCGACGCCGAGGTGACGCCGCGGCTCCTGGCCGAGATGGCCGAAGACCTAAAGGGCTGCCATTTCCTCCTGGAGACCGGGCCCTCGCACCGGCTCCTCGATGCGCTCGACACCCGTGCGCTCGACGTGGTGGTGGCGGCCGACCTCGGCGCGGCGGCCGATTGGATGGAGGTGCACCCCCTGCTCGAAGAGCCCTTCGTCGCCGTCGTTCCCGCGGGGCGCGGCCTCGACGACCCGCGGGCGCTGCCGCTGATCCAGTATACCGAGCGGCACCACATGGGCCGCCAGATCGCTGCGCATCTCGCGCGGCAGAACCTGCGCCTGTCGCGCCGCTTCGAGCTCGACAGCTACGACGCCATCATGGCGATGGTCGCCGAAGGCGCGGGCTGGGCGATCCTGACACCGCTCGGAGCGCTCCGCGCCCACCACCGCTTCCGCGAGGCGATCGAGGTCCTGCCGCTGCCCTTCGCGCCGCTCACCCGCACGATCGCGCTCTCGGCCCGCCGTGGCGCCCTGGGCGAGATGCCGCAGCAGACGGCGTCGCGGCTCAGGAAGCTCCTCGGCGACCTGGTGGTCGCCCCGGCCACGACGCGGCTGCCCTGGCTCGAGGGTCGCCTGAGGCTTCTCTAGCCCCTTCCTCGTATTCCAAATACCCTCGCGGGCTGGTCTGGGGGCAGACAGCCCCCCCAGCCTCGCCGCTTCGCGCCCGCTCAGGTGCCGTAGCGCAGCACGCCCTTCACGTCCTCGGCCGCGCCGATCAGCGCCCCCGCGATCAGGTCGAGTTCTGCCCTGCTGAGCCGCGCGGGCAGCCGGCAGTCGCAGGCCCGCATCAGCATCGCCTGGGTCAGCGGGAGCTCCGGCAGGTCGCCGAGGAATTCCCAGTTCCAGAACGCCCGCGCGTTGTCCTCGCTCATGCCGAAGACCTGCACCGCGACGCCGCGCTGCTTGGCCGCGGCCTGGAAGGCGCGGGTCTCGGCGTCGGTGAAGCCCTCGAGGTTGAACTGGATCGAATCGGGTGCCCGTTCCTCCTTGGGCAGGGGATCCGGAACCGAGAGCCAGCCCGTGGCGTTCAAAAGCCCGGCGACGTAATCGTGATTCCTGCGCCCGTCCTGCACCCGGCGCGCGATCTCGCCAAGCTGCGGGCGGATCACCGCGGCGGAGAGGTTCTGCATCCGCATGTTGTAGAGCGGCAGCCTGTTCTGCCAGTGGGCGAAGGCGTCGGAGACGGCCTTGTGCTTCTTCCAGTTGTGCTCGTAGGCGCCCGACATGATCACAGCGCGGGCAATGAGCTCCGGATCGTCGGTGACGAGCATGCCGCCCTCGCCCGCGTTCACCAGCTTGTAGGACTGGAACGAGAAGCAGCCCAACTTGCCGATCGTGCCGATCTTGCGGCCACCCCAGGTGGTGCCGAGCGAATGCGCCGCGTCCTCGATCACTGGCAGCCCGCAGGCGAAGGCCTCGGTCATGATCTCGTCCATGTCCGAGGTGTGGCCGCGCATATGGCTGATCAGGACCGCGTCGGCACCGTCGATCTTGGCGTGGTAGTCGTCGAGGTCGATCCGGTAGTCGGCGCCGACCTCGACCAGCACCGGCTCGCAATCGGCATGGACCACCGAGGAGGGCACCGCGGCGAAGGTGAAGGCCGGGATCAGGACCCTGGCGCCGCGGGGCAGGTCGAGCGCCTTCAGCGACAGGAACAGCGCCGCCGAGCAGGAGGAGACCGCGAGCGCGTAGCGCGCGCCCATCAGCTCGGCGAACTCCTGCTCGAGCAGCGCCACCGGCGCGTCTTCGGCCGCGGTGTAGCGGAACAGGTCACCCGAGGCGAGCAGGCGCTCGACCTCGGCGCGGGCGGCCGCGGGGATCGGCTCGGCGTCATAGACGTTGGGCGCGAGGGATTGGGCCTGCGCGAGGGGCATCGCTTTCGCCTTTCCTGAAACTCTCGTTCAGGAAACCTGTAGATCACTCGGACACCGCATTTCAATGACGCCGCGCGGGCATGAGCGGTCAGACGCCGAGCCGGTCGCGCAGGGCGTACCAGCCCATGGCGAGCGCGAGGAGCGGCGCGCGGAGGGCGCCGGCGCCGGGGAAAGGCGGCGTGGGGAGCCCGGCCAGGAGGTCGAATCGCTCTTCCTGGCCCGCAACGGTCTCGGCGAGGATCCTTCCCGCCAGCGTGGCCAGCGCCACGCCGTGGCCGGAATAGCCCGAGGCGGAGAGGACGTTCGGCGCGAGCCGCGCGAAGCAGGGCAGGCGCGAGCGGGTGATCGCCAGCGTGCCGCCCCAGGCGTAGTCGATCCGCACCCCGGCGAGGTCGGGGAAGACCTGCAGCATCGGCTTGCGGACTGTCTTCGCGATGTCGGGGAAGCGGTAGCCATAGCTCTCGCCGCCGCCGAACAGGAGCCGTCCGTCGGGCGAGAGCCGGAAGTAGTTCACCACGAACCGGGAATCGGCGACCGCCACACCCTTGCGGATGAGCCGCTCGGCGCGGTCCCCGAGCGGCTCGGTGGCGATGATGAAGTTGTTGATCGGCATGACCCGGGCCGCGAGCTGGCGGTTCAGCCCGCCGAGATAGCCGTTGGCCGCCAGGATCAGGTGCTTGGCACGGACCGCACCGCGACCGGCGCGGGCGATGACCTCGGCCCCCTCGTCGATCCGGTGCACCTCGGAGCGCTCGTAGATCCGCACGCCTGCGTCCGCGGCGGCCCTGGCGAGGCCGAAGGCGTAGGCAAGCGGGTGGATATGGGCGGCGCCCCAGTCGACGGCGCCGCCCTTGTAGGCCGGGCTGTCGACCAGCGCACGCATCGCCTCGGCGTCGAGCAGCTCGACCGCGCCGTAGCCGTAGTCGCGGGCGAGCTTCTCGGCGATGGCGCGGGCGTGGGGCAGCTCGCGCGACTGCCGGAGGGCATGGGCGAGGCCCGGCGTCCAGTCCGCGGGAATGCCGTAGCGGTCGATGAGCTCCTTGACGAGCGCCTTGGCCTCCTCGCCGAGGTCCCAGAGGCGCCGGGCGTCGTCGCGCCCGAAGCGCCGCTCGAGCTCGTCGACCTCGAGTCGCTGGCCCGAGCCCACCTGCCCGCCGTTCCGCCCCGAGGCGCCGAAGCCGACGCGGTGGGCCTCGACGAGCGCCACGTCGAAGCCGCGCCCGGCCAGGTGCAGCGCCGCCGAAAGCCCGGTATAGCCGCCGCCGATCACCGCCACGTCGGCCCGCGTCTCGCCCCTGAGTTCGGGGAAGGGCTCCGGCGGCTCGGCGGTGGCCGCGTACCAGGAGGCGGGATACTGGCCCGGTCTGTCGTTGGCGTGGAGCAGGTTCATACGTTCAGGAGCAGATGCTCGCGCTCCCACGGACTGATGACCTGCAGGAATTCCTTGTTCTCCAGGGTCTTCACCGCCTTGTAGATGCGGCAGAAGTCGCGGCCCAGGACCTCGCGCATGTCCTTGGCCTCGTCGAGGTGCCAAAGCGCGTCGGCGAGGTTGTTCGGGATATCCTCGGGCCGGACGTAGGCGTCGCCCTTGAACTCGTCGCGCGGCAGCTTCTTCTCCTTGAGGCCGAGGTAGCCGCAGGCCAGCGAGGCGGCGATGGCGAGGTAGGGGTTCACGTCCATCCCCGCGAGGCGGTTCTCGACCCGTCGCGCCTCTGGGTCGGAGATCGGTACGCGCAGGCCGGTGGTGCGGTTGTCGCGGCCCCATTCGAGATTGATCGGGGCGGCGAAGTCGCGGACGTAGCGCCGGTAGCTGTTCACGTAGGGCGCGAGGAGCGCGATCACGTCGGTCAGGTGGTTCTGCAGCCCGGCGATGAAGTGCAGGAAGGCCTCGCTGTCGCTGCCGTCGGGGTTGGAGAAGATGTTCTGCCCCGACTTCAGGTCCATCACCGAATGGTGCATGTGCATCGCCGAGCCCGGCTCGTCCTGGATCGGCTTGGCCATGAAGGTGGCGAAACAGTCGTGCCTGAGCGCCGCCTCGCGGATCATCCGCTTGAAGTAGAAGATCTCGTCGGCGAGCTTGACCGGATTGCCGTGGCGGAGGTTGAGCTCGATCTGCCCGGCGCCGCCTTCCTGCACGATGCCGTCGATCTCGAAGCCCTGGGCCTCGGCGAAATCGTAGATGTCGTCGATCACGGGGCCGTATTCGTCGACCGCGCTCATCGAATAGGCCTGTCGGGCGGCGGCCTTGCGGCCGGAGCGGCCCATCGGCGGCTCGACCGGCTGGTTGGGGTCGATGTTGCGGGCGACGAGGAAGAACTCCATCTCCGGCGCCACCACCGGGTTCCAGCCCTCAGCGTTGTAGAGCCCGATGACGCGCTTGAGCACATTGCGCGGCGCGACCGAGACCGGCTCGCCGGTCTGGTCGAGGATGTCGTGGATCACCTGGAGGGTGAGGTCGGCCGTCCAGGGCGCGGCGGTGGCGGTGGACCAATCCGGCACGCAGACCATGTCGGGCTCGGTGAATTCCTCGTCGCCACCGGGATCGGCCCAGTCGCCGGTGATCGTCTGCAGGAAGATCGAATTCGGCAGGTAGAAATGCTTCTGTGTGCCGAACTTGGAGGCCGGCATCGCCTTGCCGCGGGCGATGCCCGAGAGGTCGGCGACGATGCACTCCACCTCGTCGAGGCGGCGGCCGGAGAGCCACAAGCGGGCTGCCTCGGGGAGCTTGTCGGTCCAGTCGGACATGGGGATCAGTTCCGGGGTTTCTTGAAGAAATCGGCGATCTGGCGGGCCATCGCCGCCTGGTCGATCGGCAGCGCGAGCGCTGCCTCGGCCTCGGCGAGAAGCCGGTCGGGCACCAGGCCCTTGCCGCGGGCCAGGATGAGATTGCCGAGAAACTCATTGTCGAACTCCGGGTGCGCCTGCACGGTGTAGGCACGGTCGCGGTAGACGAGGGCGGCGTTCTCGCAGAACGGCGAGGTGCCGACGACCTCGGCCTCCTTCGGCTTCTCGACCACCTGGTCCTGGTGCCAGGCGTTCAGCGTGATCTCGCTTCCGTTCATGGCGTATTTCGTCGGGCCGACCGACCAGCCGCCGGTGAATTTCTCGACCTTGCCGCCGAGCGCCTGGGCGATGATCTGGTGGCCGAAGCAGATGCCGACCATCGGCACGGCCTCGGCATAGGCCTTCCGGATGAATTCCTCGAGCGGCTTGATGAAGGGAAGGCCCTCGTAGGCGCCGTGACGCGAGCCGGTCAGGAGCCAGCCCTCGCAGTCGTCGACGCTCTCGGGGAACTCCATGTCGACGACCGAGAACGTGCGGAAGCTCAGCCCCTGTCCGGCGAGCAGGCGCTCGAACATGTCGCCATAGTCGCCGGTGCGCCCGATAAGCGCGTCGGGCGCGTGGCCGGTCTGCAGGATGCCGATCTGCATGGAAAGCTCGTCAATGTTTTTCCGAAGGTATAGGCGGGCTTCCTGGGGGACAAGGGGGCTCAGCCGAGCGGTCCCGGGCGGCGCTCCTCGGAGAGCAGCACGTTGGCCTCGACCTGACCGACGCCCGGCAGGGTCATGATCCGGCGACGGAGCACGCGCTCGAAATCGGGCAGGTCGCGGGCCACCACGCGCAGGCGGTAGTCGTAGAGCCCGAGCACGTGCTCGACCGTCTGCACCTCGGGGATCGCGGTCACCGCGCGCTCGAAGTCCTCGAGGCTGGCGCGGCCCTTGGCGGCGAGCTTCACGCCGAGGAACACGGTGACGCCGAAGCCGAGCGCCTCGCGGTCGAGCACGAGCCGGCGGCCGGCGAGGATGCCCGCCTCCTCGAGCCGGCGGATGCGGCGCCAGGCTGCGGGCTGCGAGAGGCCGAGACCGCGGCCGAGCGCGCCGGCGTTCTGGGTGGCGTCCTGGGCGAGCGCGCGCAGGAGCCGGCGGTCGAGATCGTCGAGATCGGTCACAACGGCAGGCTCTCGTCGGACTTGATCGCGGCCACATGCATCAGGGCCTCGATGTCGGCGATGTGCGGCAGCGTCAGGATGCGGGCGCGGTAGATCTCCTGGTAGTGCCCCATGTCGCGGGCGATGACGGCGAGGCGCACGTCGACGCGGCCGAGGAAGGTCTGGATCTCCAGCACCTCGGGCACCTTTCGCGCGGCGGCGAGGAATTCGTCGAAGGCGCGCGAGTTGGTCTTGTCGAGGGTGAAGCGGAGCGAGACCTCGACCGCCCAGCCGAGGGCGCGCCAGTCGATCACCGCCTCCTCGCCGCGGATGATGCCCTTCTCGCGCAGCTTCTCGAGCCGGCGCCACGCGGTGGCGGCGGTGACGCCGGCGCGTTCGGCCAGCGCCGCCGGTTTCGCGGCGGGGTCGGCCTGGAAGTGGCGGAGGAGGCGGCGGTCGGTGTCGTCGAGCATGAGTATTTGAGGGAGGTTTGAAATCGCGAATGAACTTTTGCGGAATTTCGGAGAATCGTCAAACAACGCGCGCTCTATCGCCGCGTTGCAGTTAGGGTATGGCTTCATCACACAACCGGAACGGAGTGCTCCCGATGCGCGTCTATTACGACCGCGACTGCGACATCAATCTGATCAAGGACAAGAAGGTGGCGATCCTGGGCTACGGCAGCCAGGGCCATGCTCATGCGCTGAACCTGCGAGATTCGGGCGCCAAGAACTTGGCCGTCGCTTTGCGCCCCGGCTCGCCCTCGGCGAAGAAGGCCGAAGGCGAGGGCCTGAAGGTGATGGAGATCGCCGAGGCGGCGAAATGGGCCGACCTGATCATGTTCACCATGCCCGACGAGCTGCAGGCCGAGACCTACCGCAAGTACGTCCACGACAACCTTCGCGAGGGCGCGGCGATCGCCTTCGCCCACGGGCTGAACGTCCATTTCGGCCTGATCGAGCCGAAGCGCGGCGTCGACGTCATCATGATGGCGCCGAAGGGTCCGGGGCATACGGTCAGGGGCGAGTACGTCAAGGGCGGCGGCGTGCCCTGCCTGGTGGCGGTGGCGAACGACGCCTCGGGCAAGGCGCTGGAACTCGGGCTTTCCTACTGCTCGGCCATCGGTGGCGGCCGCTCGGGGATCATCGAGACCGACTTCAAGGAGGAGTGCGAGACCGATCTCTTCGGCGAGCAGGCGGTGCTCTGCGGCGGCCTCGTCGAGCTGATCCGGATGGGCTTCGAGACGCTGGTCGAGGCCGGCTACGCGCCGGAGATGGCCTATTTCGAGTGCCTGCACGAGGTGAAGCTGATCGTAGACCTGATCTACGAGGGCGGCATCGCCAACATGAACTACTCGATCTCGAACACTGCCGAATTCGGCGAGTATGTGAGCGGCCCCCGCATCCTGCCCTACGACGAGACCAAGGAGCGGATGAAGGCGGTGCTGGCCGACATCCAGTCGGGCCGTTTCGTACGCGACTGGATGGCCGAATGCGCCGTGGGCCAGCCGAGCTTCAAGGCGATCCGCCGCAACAACGACGCGCACCAGATCGAGGCGGTGGGCGAGAAGCTTCGCGGCATGATGCCCTGGATCACCAAGGGCAAGATGGTGGACCGCTCGCGGAACTGAGACCCGCGACCGTTGCGGGGGCGCGCGGAGGAGGGCGCCCCCGGGGGCCGCTCCGCCGCCCTGGGTCGACCGGGGCGCGGGGTTGCGGTATGCTCTTCCCCATGAAGCGGAGGGATTTTTCCACCGGGCTTCTGACGCTGGGCGCAGGCTACGGGGCGTCGCTGCTTCCGGCTCACGCCACTCAGCAGGACGTGGAGAACGAGTCGTCCTTCGACCGGATGGCGCGGGTTCAGCTTCGGCTGCTGTCCTCGGCAGTGCTGATCACATGGTTCCTGATCTTCCTGCAGAGCGGGCTTCTGGGCCTCAACCTGACCCAGCCGATGCCGCGCTTCAACGAGAACCGGGCCGATCTCGGGCGGGTCCCGCTCTTGGGCCAGTTCCAGCGGCCGCTTCTGGGGAACCAGTTCGCCGGTGCGTTCCTCCTCGGAACGCTGGTGGTCCTCGGCAGCTACCTGATCCTCTTGCCGCAGATCCGCCGCAACCTGCGCAACAAGAGCGTGGTGATCGCGAACCGCGATTACTCCTGGGAGCCGCCGGGGCGGACCGTGCCGGTGCGGCTGCGCGAGATCCCGACGCTCGGCCAGCTCACCTCGCTCCCCGACGTGGGGACGGCGCACCTGAAGCGCAACGAGCTTCTCTTGCTGGTGCGGCCCTCGATCGTCCGACTCGAGGAGGAGTGACGGCTATTCGGCCGCCGCCCGCGTGGCCGCGCCGATCGTCTCGGCCAGTCCGTCGACCACCTCGGTCAGGAGCGTCACGTCCTCGCATTCCGCCATCACGCGGACCAGGGGCTCGGTGCCGGACTTGCGGATCAGGAGCCGGCCGGTTGCGCCGATGCGGGCCTCGGCCGCGGCGATTGCGCGCTTGACCTCGGCCGCGGAGAGCGGGTCCTGCCCGACGGCGTAGCGGACGTTCTTCAGAAGCTGCGGCACCCGGGTGAAGCTCTCGTCGAGCTCGGAGGCGGGCTTGCCGGTCTCGACCATCGCGGCGAGGAACTGCAGCGAGGCGATGAGCCCGTCGCCGGTGGTGGCGTAGTCGGTCATCACGATATGGCCCGACTGTTCGCCGCCGAGGTTCCAGCCGCCCTCGCGCATCCGCTCCACGACGTAGCGGTCGCCGACAGGCGCACGCTCGAGGCGGAGGCCCTTTGCGGCGAGGAAGCGCTCGAGCCCGAGGTTCGACATCACCGAGGCCACCAGCGTGCCGTCCTTGAGCCGGCCCTCTGCGGCCCAGCGGGCGGCGAATAGCGCCATGATCTGGTCGCCGTCGGCCAGCTTGCCGGCCTCGTCGATCAGCATCACCCGGTCGGCGTCGCCGTCGAGCGAGATGCCGAGGTCGGCGCCGTTCGCAAGCACGGCCTCTACGCAGGCGCCGGTATCGGTCGAGCCGCAGCCCTCGTTGATGTTGTGGCCGTCGGGCGAGACGCCGATCGGGATCACCTCGGCGCCGAGCTCCCAGAGCACCTCCGGCGCGGCGCGGTAGGCGGCGCCGTTGGCGCAATCGACCACGACCTTAAGGCCCGAAAGGCTGCGGCCCCTGGGAAACGTGGTCTTGGCGTATTCGACGTAGCGGCCGCGGCCGTCGTCGATGCGCTTGGCGCGGCCGATGTGCTGCGGCTCGGCTGGCCGGATCTCGCCGGCGACGATCGCCTCGATCTCGGCCTCTGCCTCGTCGGAAAGCTTGAAGCCGTCGGGGCCGAAGAACTTGATGCCGTTGTCGTGCGCCGGGTTGTGGCTGGCCGAGATCATGATCCCGAGATCGGCGCGCATCGAGCGGGTGAGGAAGCCGACGGCCGGCGTCGGCACCGGGCCGAGCAGCAGAACGTTCATGCCGGTCGACGTGAGGCCGGCGGTCAGCGCGTTCTCCAGCATGTAGCCAGATAGGCGCGTGTCCTTGCCGATCACCACGCGGTGGCCGTTGTCGCCGCCGGAGCGGAAGTAGCGTCCCGCCGCGGCGCCGAGGCGGAGCGCCATCTCGGCGGTCATCGGGTGGCTGTTGGCAAGGCCCCGCACGCCGTCGGTGCCGAAGAGCTTGCGGCTCATGTTGGTGTCCCTCTGCCGTGGCCTCGCGCCTCTTCTACCACGTGCGGCGACGGACGTGAGCCCCCTTTGGCGGTCAGCCGCGCACCGGCTGGCGGTAGAACAGGTGGCTGCCGATCCGCGCCGTCTGCGGGAAGCGGCGCGCCCAGCGGGGGCGGACGGCGGTCGTGTGGAAGTGGGTCGCGCCCTCGGTCAGCGCCCGCGCCGCGCCATCGAGCATCGCCCGGGCGATCTTGCCCGCGCGCTCGAAGGCTGCGGGCTCCCTGATGCGGTCGGCGCGGCCGTCGCAGGTATAGGAGAACTGGCAGGCGAAGCGCCGGCCGGTGCCCTGTTTGACGACGCCGCAAACGGTGGCGGGATAGGCCTGCAGGTCGCGCCTGTTGAGGATCACCTCGGCGACCGCGAACTGGCCTGCCACGGTCTCGCCGCGCGCCTCGAAATAGAGCGCCTCGGCCAGACATCGCCATTCCGCGCCGCCGGTAGCGGCGGGCTGGGCGGCGAGCCAGTCCGCATCGTGGCGAACCTCGCCGGGCCGGCCCCTGCGGGCGCGCGCGGGCCTGGGTTCGAGCCGCGACAGCGCCGCGGCGTCGATCCGGCCGATGGCCGCGCGTTCGGAGGCGAGCAGGGTGGCGAGACCGGCATCGACGGCGGCGGTGGGGTCGTTGGACTGGCTGAGCGTTTCGTCGGCCGACACATGGCCGGCCAGAACCGCAATGGCCATGAGGCCTGCGGCCCAGAGTCTGAGCGAGCGCATTTGGTTTGTCCCGTTACTTCTTCCAGCAGCGGGGGCCCAGCCCTCTCCCTCCAAGCCCCCAGCGGCGCGGCGGATAGCCGAAGGGCGCCGGTGGGTCCATACGGGTGGCTGCGGAGGGCTGGAATCGGCGGGAACTCGCCGAGAAGACCGGCGCGAAACTACCGGCGCGGGAGTGCTACGAAGCCGACTCCGCCTCGCCTTGCGGTACCTCGCCGCGGTCCCTCAGCGCCAGATGCGCGGCGGCGAGCCGCGCCACCGGCACCCGGAACGGCGAGCAGGAGACGTAGTCGAAACCGGCGCTGCGGACGAAGGCGATGCTTTCGGGGTTGCCGCCGTGCTCGCCGCAGACCGCGAGCGTGATCTCGGGCCGGCCCTGCCGCCCCCGCTCGGCGCCGATCTTCAGAAGCTCTCCCACGCCGTCCTGGTCGAGCATGTGGAACGGGTCTTCGGGGAACACGCCCTGGGCAACGTAGGCGCCCATGAACTTGCCGGCGTCGTCGCGGGAAAGCCCGTAGGTCATCTGCGTGAGGTCGTTGGTGCCGAAGGAAAGGAAGGCCGAATGCGCCGCTATCTCGTGGGCGCGCAGCGCGGCGCGCGGTGTCTCGACCATCACCCCGAGGCGATAGTCGAAATCGCGCCCCGAATGGGCACGGACGGCCGCGGCCACGGCGTCGACCCGTGTCTGGACGAGCTCGACCTCGCGCCTGGCCGAAACCAGCGGGATCATGATCTCGGGCACAACGGGAGCGCCGTTTGTCGAAGCCTCGATCGTCGCCTCGAAGATCGCACGGGCCTGCATGTCGTAGATTTCCGGTAAGGTAATGCCTAGTCTCACCCCTCTCAGCCCCAGCATGGGGTTGAATTCCGACAAGGCCTCGACCCGGCGGGTCACGTCGGAGAGCGGCAGGTCGAGCGCCTCGGCAAGCTCGAGCAGCCCCTCGCGGTCCGATGGCAGGAATTCGTGCAGCGGCGGGTCGAACAGCCGGATGCAGACCGGCTGCCCGGCCATGATCTCGAACAGCGCGGCGAAGTCGGCGCGCTGCATCGGCAGCAGCCGCTCGAGCGCGGCGCGGCGGTCGTCGGCGGTGCGGGCGAAGATCATCTCGCGCATCACCGTAAGGCGGTCGTCCTCGAAGAACATGTGCTCGGTGCGGCAGAGGCCGATCCCCTCGGCGGCGAAGGTGCGCGCCATCTGCGCCTCGGCCGGCGTGTCGGCGTTGGCGCGCACGCCGATGTCGCGCGCCGCGTCGGCCCAGCCGAGTAGAGTATGGAACGGAGCGTCGAGGGCCGGCTCGAGCATCTTCACGGCACCTACCAGCGCCTCGCCGGAGGTGCCGTCGATGGTGATGGTGTCGCCCTCGTGAAATGCCCGTCCGTCGGCCGTCGTCAGGCTGCGCTGGCGGCTGTCGATGGTGATGCCGGAGGCGCCGACGACGCAGGGGAGCCCGAGGCCGCGCGCGATCACGGCGGCGTGGCTGGTGACGCCGCCGCGCTCGGTCAGCACGGCGGCGGCGGCGTGCATGCCGCGGATGTCTTCCGGCGAGGTTTCGCGGCGGGCGAGGATGCAGGCCTCGCCCCGTGCCGCCGAGGCTTGGGCCGCGGTGGAGGTGAAGACCAGCTTGCCGGTGGCGGCGCCGGGGCTGGCGGCGATGCCCTTGGCGAAGCCGTCGCGCGGGCCGGTGGGGTCGACCTGCGGGTGCAGCAGCTCGCTGAGCGCCCGAGGCTCGATCCGGAGCACCGCCTCCTCGGGCGTGATCACCTTGTCATCGGCCAGCGTCACGGCGATGCGGACGGCGGCCCGGGAGGAGCGCTGCACGCGCACCGCGTCGAGGATGTTGAGCCGGCCGTCCTCGAGGGTGAATTCGATCTGCATCTCCTCGTGCAGCTCGGTGCGGCAGGTCTGCCCGTACGCCTTCAGCGCGGCGAAGACCTTCGGGCAGGCCTCTTCCAGCGAGGGGCCGCGCGGGTCGCGGGTCAGGAACATCGCGCCTTCGCGGTCGGTGACCGCCTCGCGGCCCTGGCTCTGGGCGCGGTAGCGGCCGATGATCCGCGGCTGGCCGGTTATGCCGTCGACGAACTGGATCACGCCCGAGCCGCTCGAGTTCGGACCCAGGCCGAGGGCCATCTGCTGCACCACCAGGCCGAGCCCGGCATCGGCGGGCGCGCCCTTGGCCTGGCGCAGGAGCCGGGCGGTGGTGCCCTCCCAGGCGCGGGCCATCGAGCGCAGCACCTCGGCGAGCTGGCGCGCGGGGTCCTGCGGGAAGGGCTCGTCGGTCTCGGCCTCGTAGGCGGCGAGCGCGCCGGCCAGCGTCTCGGCCGAGGCCTCGCCCGAGGGCAGCATGTCGGCGTCGAGCCGGGCGACGTGGGCCGAGTAGGCGCGAATGAAGCGGAGGTAGAGCGCGTCGGCGGCGCGGTCGCCGTGGGTGACCTCGAGGGCGGCATGCATCGCGTCGGTCATGCCGATGTTGAGGATCGCCCCCGGCCCGCCCCAGTCGGGATCGGCCGAGGAGGGGCGGACCGAGACCAGGGCGTTGGGTCCGAAGCCGGCGAGCAGCGGTTCGGTGTCGATCGGCTGGCCGGCGGCGATCGCGCGGACGGTGTCGAAGGAAAGCGCCACGGTGCGCGGCACCGGCATCCCGAGGCGGATCAGCCGCTGCAGGCACTTCGCCCGGCCACCGTGGCTGGCGGTGTGGATCGGCGCCGAGGCGGTGATCTCGGTGAAGGCCGGGATCTCGAAATGCTTCTGCACTGCGGCGTGCTCCTTTCGCGGTCACAGCATACGCGAGGCCCGGTGCCAAGCAAGCGCTGCATTTCCGGTCGGATGCGCGGGTGCGGGCGGCGGAGCGAGGGGGCTCCTCTGCCCCCTCGCGCTCCCCCGAGGGTATTTGGAAACGGGGAAGGGGGTCAGCCTTCCAGCTTGGTCAGGTCGGCCACCGAGAGGCAGATCGCGCGGATCCGGTGCAGCATGTTGAGCCGGTTGCGGCGGATCGTCTGGTTATCGGTATTGACCTGGACGGTGTCGAAGAAGGCGTCGATGGGTTTGCGCAGCCGCGCCATGGCGGCCATGGCGCGGCCGAAGTCCTCGGCCTCCATCGCCGGCGCGATCTCGGCCTCGGCGCGGTCGAGCGCGTCGAAGAGCGCGATCTCGGTCGGGTCCTCGGCGAACTTGGGGTCGGCGCCGTAGGAGTATTCGACGCCGTCCTTCTCCTCGGCCTGGGTCAGGATGTTGTTGGCGCGCTTGAAGCCGAGGATCAGGTTCTCGCCGTCGTCGGTTTTCAGGAAGGCGGCGAGGGCCTCGGCGCGCTTGACCACCAGGGTGAGGTCGTCGCTTCCCGGCATGGCGAGGACGGCGTCGATCACGTCGTGGCGGATGCCTTCGTCGCGGAGGTGGACCTTGAGGCGGTCGTGGAGGAAGGCGAGGAGGTCGAGCACCGTTGTTGAAACCTGTTTCCCTTGAAACTCAGATGTAACCGAGCCACTTGCTACGAGGGAAAGCCCAGGTGCCTCCTGTGCTTCCGCAAGCCTTCGCTCGTGAGACTGCTTGGAGATGGCTTTGAGATGGGTCGAAAGAACTCCAAGCAGCGACGGCCGTAGACCATTAGCCAGGGCCAACCGGATCACTCCCAGCGCCGTCCTTCTCAGCGCAAATGGGTCCTTGCTGCCGGTCGGCTTTTCGTCGATGGCCCAGAAGCCGGTCAGCGTATCGATCTTGTCGGCGAGCGCGACGGCGACGGAAAGCGGCGCCACGGGGACGGCGTCGGAGGGTCCGAGCGGCTTGTAGTGCATCTCGCAGGCCTCGGGCACGCCGTCGTCGTGGCCTGCGGCCTCGGCGTAGTAGCGGCCCATCAGGCCCTGGAGCTCTGGGAACTCGCCGACCATCTCGGACAGGAGGTCGGCCTTGCAGATTTCGGCGGCCTCCACGACGAGATCGGGCTTTGCGCCGGGGATGTGTTTCGCGATCTCTTGCCCAAGAGCAGCAATTCGCTTCACACGGTCCAGCTGGCTGCCGAGCTTGTTGTGGAACGTCACCTTCGCCAAGCCCTTGGCCATCTCCTTCATCCCAATCGTCCGCACAGTCCTGAGGTCGTTATCCCAGAAGAACCTTGCGTCCGACAGGCGGGCGGCGAGGACCTTGGCGTTTCCTTGAAGGATCGTCGCCCCGTGGTCGGCGGTCTCGCGGTTGGCGACCGTGACGAAGCGCTCGATGCGGCCGGTGGCGGGGTCGCGGAGGGAGAAGAACTTCTGGTGCTCGCGCATCGAGGTCTGGAGCACCTCGGGGGGGAGCGCGAGGAACTCCTTGCCGATCTCGCCCGAGAGCACGACCGGCCATTCGACGAGGCCCGCGACCTCGGCGAGGAGCGCCCGGTCGGGCACCAGTTCCAGCCCGGCGGCGAAGGCCAGGTGCTCGGCCTCATGCTGGATGCGGGCCTCGCGCTCGGCGGGGTCGAGGATGACGTGGGCGCGCTTCAGCTTCGCCGCGTAGTCCTCGAATGAGGCGACGGGGAAGCGGCCGGGCGACATGAAGCGGTGGCCCTCGGTGGTGTCGGAGGCTTTGAGCCCGTCGATCTCGAACGGGACCACCTCGGCGCCGGCCTCGGTGGCGAGGAGGCAGAGGATCGCGTGCAGGGGGCGCACCCAGCGCAGGGAGCCTGCGCCCCAGCGCATCGACTTCGGCCAGGGGAAGTCGCGAATCGTGCGGCCGAGCACCTCTGCGACGATCTTCGCCGCCGGGCGGCCGGGGCGTTCGATCACCGCGAAGAGGATCTCCCCCTTGCCGGTGTCACGGGCCTCCAGCTGCTCGCGAGTAAGGCCGGTCGAGCGCAGGAAGCCCTCGATCGCCTGGGCGGGCGCGTCGGCGCGTGGGCCCTTGCGCTCCTCGCGGAGCGTCGGGCTCTCGGGGCTGAGCCCCTCCACCGCCAGCGTCAGCCGGCGCGGCGTCGAGAAGGCGGCGGCGTGGGCGTAGGTGAGGCCGGCCTCGACGAGGCCGTCGGTGACGAGGCGCCGAAGGTCCTCTCGGGCCCTGGCTTGCATCCGCGCCGGAATCTCCTCGGAGAAGAGTTCGATCAGGAGATCGGGCATGTCAGTTCTCCAGCGGTGCGTTCAGCTGGTGCCAGGCGAAGCCGCGGCCGTCGCGCATCACGGCGAGGAGACGGTCTACGCCCGGGTGCACCTCGCGCTCGCCGACGAAGGCGACCGCGTCGCCTGATTCGAGCGCTGCGCCGACTTCGGTGGCGTCGTAGCAGTCGAACCAGCCGGGGCCGTTCAGGGGCACCGCTTCCTCGGCGATCTCGAAGCTCTCGGTCATCGTGCCGAGCGAGACCGGCACGGTGAAGCAGGCGCGGAAGCGCAGGGGCGAGCTTTCGGCGTCGATCCCCACGAAGTTCTCCACGAGCAAGGATTCGACGGTGCCACCAATGGTCGTGACGGAGATCTCGCGCACCGTAGCGACCGGCTCGTAATAGGCGTAGACCTGCAGGTAATACATCGCCGCCCCGGCGAAGGCCGCGACGATCACGATGGCGCCTGCGACGAATTTGCCATTCACGCCGCTCCCCCCGCTTCGGTGGTCACGAAAGCGTCGGCGCAGCGCTTGGCGAGCGCGCGGACGCGGCCGATGTAGGCCTGTCGTTCAGTCACCGAGATCACGCCGCGGGCGTCCAAGAGGTTGAATAGGTGGCTGGCCTTGATGCACTGGTCGTAGGCCGGGTGCGCCATGACGATGCGCCTGCCGGTCTTGGGATCCACCTCCGGCGCCTCGAGGAGGCATGCACATTCGGCCTCGGCGTCCTCGAAATGGCCGAACAGCATCTTGGTCGAGGCCGCGTCGAAGTTGTGGCGCGAGTACTCCTCCTCGGTCTGGCGGAAGACGTCGCCGTAGCTCAGCGCAATCGGCGCGTCGGGGTCGTTGAACGGCATCTCCATCACGTGGTCGACGCCTAGCACGTACATCGCCAGCCGCTCGAGCCCGTAGGTGAGCTCGCCCGAGACCGGGCGGCAATCGTGGCCGCCGACCTGCTGGAAGTAGGTGAACTGGGTCACCTCCATGCCGTCGCACCAGACCTCCCAGCCGAGGCCCCAGGCGCCGAGGGTGGGGCTTTCCCAGTCGTCCTCGACGAAGCGGATGTCGTGCAGGCCGGTGTCGATGCCGATGGCCTCGAGCGAGCCGAGGTAGAGCGCCTGCAGGTCGGGCGGCGAGGGTTTGATGAGCACCTGGAACTGGTAGTAGTGCTGCAGCCGGTTGGGGTTCTCGCCGTAGCGGCCGTCGGTCGGCCGGCGCGAGGGCTGGACGTAGGCCGCGGCCCAGGGGCGCGTGCCCAGGGCGCGGAGCGTGGTGGCCGGGTGGAACGTTCCCGCGCCGACCTCCATGTCGTAGGGCTGGAGCACGGCGCATCCCTTCGCTGCCCAGTAGGCCTGGAGGCGCAGGACGATCTCCTGGAAACTCTTCGGCGTGTTCGCGGGCATTGGCCTTCGGGACCTCGGGCGGCTTGGGCCCGGTCTCCTTAGGCAACACTCGCGGACGGGTCAATCGGCGGTGCTTCGCGGGGGATTTATCAGAGGCCCGCGGCTCTGCTAGGGTCCGCCGCAGATGGTCACGAGCAGGGGCCGCACGACGCGGGACGAGTATGACGAGATTCCTTCTAACGATATTGGCGGCGGCCTGGTTCGCTGCCGGGGCGGCGCGCGGGCAGGAGGCCTGGGTGCAGATCGAGGCCCTGTCGACCCTGGCCGATGCCGAGGCGCGCGCGCGCGCCTGGAGCGCGGCGTTTCCGGACGTGAGCGGCTACCGCCTGTCCTCGGGCTGGTACGGGATCGCGCTTGGGCCCTATCCTGCCGAAGCCGCGGCGAACCGGCTCTTCGCGTTGCGCGCCGAGCGGCTCATCCCGGGCGACAGTTTCGTCTCCGACGGCGGCAATTTCCGGGACCGGTTCTGGCCGGTGGGGGCAACCGGCGCCGGGTCGGCCGCGCCGCGGACCGATCCCGACCAGGTGATCGCGGTGGTGCCCGCGCCCGAGACCCTGCCCGACGAGACCCCGGCCGAGGCCCGGCGCAGCGAGGCGCTGCTCACCGGCGAGGAGCGGATGGCGCTGCAGACCGCGCTGCAGTGGTTCGGCTTCTACGACAGCGCCATCGACGGTGCCTTCGGTCGCGGCACCCGAGCCTCGATGGCGTCCTGGCAGGGGGCCAAGGGCTACGAAGCGACCGGCATACTGACCTCTGCGCAGCGTGCCGAGCTGCTCGACGCCTACAGGAACGAGCTGGCGGCGCTGGGCCTCGGCCGCGTGCTCGAGCAGCGGGCCGGGATCGAGATCGAGATGCCGATCGGGCTGGTCGAATTCGACGATTATGCGCCGCCCTTGGTGCGCTACCGCGAGAAGGACGGCTCGGGGATCCGCGTGCTGCTGATCAGCCAGGACGGCACCCAGGCCACGCTCGACGGGCTCTACGACGTGATGCAGACGCTCGAGATCGTGCCGCTTCAGGGCTTCCGCGAGCGGCAGGGGGCGAGCTTCACGCTGACCGGGCAGAATGCCGAGCTGCACAGCCATACCTACGCGCGGCTCGAGGACGGCATGGTCAAGGGGTTCACGCTGATCTACCCGCCCGAGGCCGAGGCGCGCATGGCCCGCGCGGTTGCGATCATGCGCGACACGCTGCGCTCTACCGGGCCGGCGCTCGACCCGACGCTCGGCGCCGAGGAGGCCGCGCAGTCGCGCGACCTGCTGTCGGGGCTCGAGATCCGGCAGCCCGAGCGCACGCGCTCGGGCGTCTATGTCGACGCCAGGGGCGCGGTGCTGACGGTGGCCGAGGCGGTGGAGGGCTGCGCCCGCGTCACGCTCGACGACCTCTACGATGCCGAAGTGGCGGCGACCGACGCCGCCTCGGGGCTCGCGCTCTTGCGCCCCGCGGTGCCGCTCGCGCCGGTGCGGGTGGCGGCGCTCGCCCCTGCCGAGCCACGGATCGGCGCCAAGGCGGCGGTGGCCGGCTATCCGTTCGGCCCGGCCCTGCCCGCGGCGACGCTGACCTTCGGCACGGTGGAGGACCTGAGCGGACTTTCCGGCGAAGCCGGGCTGATCCGGCTGCAGGCCGAGACCGAGCCGGGCGAGGCCGGCGGGCCGGTCTTCGATCCGGCCGGACAGGTTGCGGGCGTGCTCCTGCCCGGCTCCGGGGACGGCAACCGCCAGATGCCGCCCGGGGTGCGCTTCGCCGCGAAGGCGGGGGTGGCGTCGGACTTCCTGTCGGCGCAGGGGATCAGGGTCGCAACCGGTGGCGAGGCCGGCGCGATGGCGCCCGAGGACATCACGGAGGCGGCGATGGGGATGACGGTGCTCGTCTCCTGCTGGAACTGACCCGCTGCGCTGGCGGCGCCCTGAGGCGCCTCCGGCGGGAGAAGTTGGAAACGGGCGAGAGCGGGCGCTACCTGACCCCGAGGCCGGCCCGCATCAGGGCCTTGCGGACGGGGGCGGCGGAGTAGAGCGCGTCGAGAACGCTCTTGCGAAGGTCGCGGAGCGGCGGGGCGCAGAGCATCGAGGCACGGTTCAGGGCGTCGATTCCGGCCACGCGGGCGCGGACCTCGGGCCAGCGGCCGCGGGAATAGGCCTGAAGCATCGCCGCGCTGCCGAGGCCGGCCGGGTCGGCGTTGGCAAGGTCGAGGAGCTTGGCCAGGTCGGCGAGGCTCATGTTGAGTCCCTGCGCTCCGATCGGCGGCACCACATGCGCTGCCTCGGCGATGAGCGCCGTGCGCTGCCCGTGGAAACGCCGGGCGACCTGGCTGATGATCGGCCAGAGCGTGATGCGCGAAGCCAGGGTCAGCGGGCCGAAGAGGTGGCAGGAGCGGGTGCTCATCGCCGCCTCGAACTCAGGGACAGGCAGGCGCGAGAGCCGCAGCGCCTCCGGGCCGCGCTCCATCCAGACCACGGCGGAGGAAGGCAGGCCCTGGTAGTCGGGCAGCGGCACCAGGGTGAACGGGCCGCCGGAGCGGTGGATCTCGGTCGAGACCTGCCCGTGCGGAATCGGGTGGGTGACGGCGAAGGCCAGCGCCTTCTGGCCGTAGCGCGTGGTGCTGACCGGGATGCCGAGCGCCTCGCGCACCGGCGAGGCGCGGCCATCGGCGGCGACGAGGAGCCGGGCTGCGATGCGGGTGCCGTCGGAAAGCGTGACCAGCGCCTCGGCGTCGCGGGTCAGCACCGCCTTGGTGGCACTGCCGGGGCGGAAGCTGACGATTGCAAGCTCCTCGAGGCGGGCCGCCATCTCGCGGCGCAGGAGCCAGTTGGGCAGGTTCCAGCCGAAGGGTTCGTCGGAGATCTCGGCGGCGTCGAAATCCTTGACCAGTCGGGGCTCGGGTTCCTCGCCGCCGGCGTCGACGATGCGCATCACCTGCAGGGCCGCGGCGTGCGGCGCGAGGCGGTCCCAGAGCCCCGCGGCGCGCAGGACTTCCCGCGAGGGCTGCAGGAAACCGGTGGTCCTGTGATCGGCGCCCTCGGCGTCGCGCTCGGTGACAGGGGGTGCGGGGTCGACGCAGATCACCGAGAACCCGGCCGTGCCGAAGGCGGCCGCCGCGGCGAGCCCGGCGACGCCGCCGCCGGAGACCAGGATGTCGACCTCTTCGCGCTTCATGGCTGCGCTCTCCTTCCGCTCGACATAGGGCAAGTACGGATGCGGGCCAAGCGTCAGAGCGTCGCGCCGCGGCCCGGTGCTGGCGGCTCAGGTGGAGAGGCTTGCGACGAAGGCGGAGAGATCGTCGGTATGGTGGTGAATGTGCGGCGCCGGTTCGGGCGCGGGCGCGACGTGGACGGTGCGCAGCCCCATCGCATGCGGCTGGGCGAGGTTCCTCGCGTCGTCCTCGAAGATCGCGGCGCGGGTCGGGGCGACAGCGCCCGCGGCGAAGACCGCCTCGAAGGCGGCGCGCTCGGGCTTCGGACGGAAGCCCGCGTGCTCGACGCCGAAGACGGCGTCGAACAGGCCCGCGAGCCCGCGCGCGCCCAGCACCCGTTCGGCATAGGGCGCGTCGGCGTTGGTGTAGACGATCTTGCGCCCCGGCAGCCGGGCGATCGCAGCCCGGAGCGCGGGGTCGGGGGTGAGCGCGTCGAAGGAGATGTCGTGCACCTCGGCGAGGTAGGGGCCGGGCTCGACGCCGTGTTCAGCCATCAGGCCCGCGAGCGTGGTGCCGTAGCTGTGCCAGTAGTGCCTGCGGAGGCGGTCGGCCTCGTCGCGCGACACCGCCAGCGCCTGCATCACCCAGGCGGTCATCTTCACCTCGATCTGGTCGAAGAGCCGTGCCTCGGGCGGGTAGAGCGTGTTGTCGAGGTCGAACACCCAGTGCTCGACGTGGGAGAAATGCTCGGCCACCATGGCCGCGACCCTAGTCCGGGGCCACCGACGCGGCAATGGGGCGCGGCAATGGCGACGCTTGCGCGCGGTTGCGCCGAGGGTCTAGCGTTCCGGGCGCAAGCACGGCGGAGACGGCGATGAGAGACCAGAAGAGCTCGCAGAAGGACGCCTATTCGCTCATCCTCGAGGCGATCGACACCGGGATCTACCGACCCGGCGACCGGCTGGTGGAGAGCGAGCTGGCCGAGCGCTTCGGGGTGAGCCGGACGCCGGTGCGCGAGGCGCTGCAGCGGCTCGAGACGCAGTCGATGCTGACCCGCGACGGCCGCAGCCTGATCGTCGCCTCGCTCGACCACAACGAGCTCGCCGAGCTCTACGCCGTGCGCACCGAGCTTGAGGGGCTCGCGGCGCGGCTCGCCGCACAGCACGCCACCGAGGAGGAGCTCCGCGTGCTTCGCGAGATGGCGTCGGAGGACCGGGCGCTGCTTGGCGACCCCGAGGCGATGAGCCGGGCGAACCGGCGCTTCCACAAGCAGATTCACCTTGCCTCGCACAACCGTTTCCTGGTGCAGCAGCTCGATCTCGTGCACCGCCACATGGCGCTTCTCGCTACGACCTCGATCGCCGTCGAAGGCAGGGGCGAGAAGACGCTGGCCGAGCACGAAGCCATCGTCGAGTCGATCGCGGCGCGCGACGGCCAGCGCGCCTATGAGGCCGTGAAGGCGCATATCTCCAAGGCCTTCGAGACCCGGCTCAAGCGGGATGCGCGGGCGCTGGCGGCGCGGCGGGGACAGGCATGAGCTCGCCGATCTGGTCGGCGAGCGCCGGCCACCGCGCCGGCGTGGGAGCAAAGCCTTGCCCCGAAGCGGCGGCAGCGGGATCGGCGTGTGGCGCCTCGTGCTTCGTGTCATCGATCCCGTGGCAGGTCTTGTCCCAGAAGAACGGCCGCGTGACCATCTCGAACAGCGCCTTGGCGGCGGCCATGGTCGCCAGCGGGAAGTAGAGCCCGAGCGTGATCGCCCAGGGCATCAGGTGCCGGTGCCTTGGCCCGGAGACGCCGACGAGCATCACCGTCACGTTCACGGCCCAGGAGAACAGGAAGACCGCCTCGACGCAGAGCACCACCCAGAGCGGTGCCGCGTCGCCCAGGGGATGCGGCAGGCCGAGAATCAGGAGCCAGTAGGACCAGAGCACCGGCGCCAGCAGGAACTGCGCCAGGGTGCCGCCGAACAGCACCTGAAGCCCCAGGAACTTGCGCGGCCCGAGGTCGCGCCAGAGCCGGCGCGGGTCGCGCATGTGCACCGCCCAGGTCATCGCGTAGCCCTTGATCCAGCGCGAGCGCTGCCGCACCCAGGGCCAGGGCCGGCAGTTCGCCTCTTCCTCCGTGACGGTGTCGATCAGCTCGGCGCGGTAGCCGTGACGGGCAAGGCGGATACCGAGGTCGGCGTCCTCGGTGACGTTGTGGGCATCCCAGCCGCCGAGCTCTTCCAGCGCGGCGCGGCGGAAGAAGAGCGTGGTGCCGCCCAAGGGGATTGCGAGGCCCATGCGCTCGAGTCCGGGCAGCACCACGCGGAACCAGGCCGCGTATTCCAGCGCGAAGCAGCGCGCCATCCAGTTCGAGCGGGCGTTGTAGTAGTCGAGCACGCCCTGCAGGCAGGCAACTTCGGAGCCGCGCTCGTGGAAGCGCGCGACGACGCGGTGGATCTGGTCGGGGACGGGGGCGTCTTCGGCGTCGTAGACGCCGACGATCGACCCGCGGCAGAAGTCGAGGGCGTAGTTCAGGGCGCGCGGCTTAGTGCGCAGCGTGCCCTCGGGAACGGTGACCACGCGGAGCCAGCGCGGCAACCGGGTTGCGGCGAGCGTGGCGCGGGTGGTCTCGTCGTTGTCCTCGGTGACGAGGCAGATGTCGAGAAGCTCGCGCGGGTAGGTCAGCCGCGAGAGCCGGACGAGCAGCCGCTCGGCGATGGCGGTCTCGTGGTAGAGCGGCACCAGGATCGAGACGACGGGCAACCGCGCGATGGTCGGCGGGGTCGGCGGCGGCCCCTCGGCCAGGCACGCGCGAAAGGTGCGATGGGCGCCGGTCAGAAGCGCGCCGACGCGGAGCGCGGTGTTGGCCAGTAGTGCCGCGAGCGCCAGCACCGTCAGCGCTCCGAACGTCGCGACGGGGGCGAGGAGCAGGGCGCCGGCCAGCAGCGCGAGGCCGGCGAGGCAGTGGCGGCGGAAGCGGCGACCGTCCCAGACGCGGCAGCTCTCGGCCTCGGGGGCCCGGGTCTCGGCGCGCCAGGCGAGCCGTCGCGAGCGGAGCGCGAGGAGCGCGTCAAGGACGTCGCGCTCGGTGGCGACCGCCATCAGCGCCGGCCTGAGCCGGGCGGGCAGCTCCTCGGCGCGGCGCGCGAATTCCTCGGGCCGGGCGGTGACGACGACGGTTGCGCCGCCGACGCGGCTCCAGGGCACGAGGCGGTGCCGGATGCAGAACTCGGCACCCGCGGCGTCGATCAGCCGCGGGTCGGGCGGATCGGCCGCGAGGTCGACGAGGCGCGCCTGCCACTGGTCGGCGAGGGCGGCAAAGAATTCGGCCTCCGAGACCATGCCGTGGGTGAGGAGAATCTCCCCGAGCCGCGTGTCCTCGCGCTCGCGCAGCGCCAGCGCCTTCACGAGGTCGCCCGGCGCCAGCGCGCCGCGCGCGACAAGGATCTGGCCGAGCAGCGGACCCTGGGCACGGATCCGCGGTCGGGGGTGGGGTGCCGGGCGCTCGCCCGGCGTCCTGACCAGGCTCAGGGGCGCCATCAACATCGTTACGTCCGACAGAAGGTCTCCAGCGGGAGAAGCCTTCCACGGCAAAGGTTAACGATGTGTTGCGCAATCGCGGCGGATCCGGGGCATTGTCCGGACCCTATGGCGGCGGGGCCTAGCGCCGCGTCTCCATCGCCTCGGCGAAGCGTTCGAACAGGTAGTAGCTGTCCTGCGGGCCGGGGCTTGCCTCGGGGTGATACTGCACGCTGAAGACCGGCCGGTCAGCGATCCTGATGCCGCAGTTCGAACCGTCGAACAGGCTGACATGGGTCTCGACGACGCCCTCGGGCAGGGTCTGCGCGTCGACGGTGAAGCCGTGGTTCATCGAGGTGATCTCGACCTTGCCGGTCTCGAGGTCCTTGACCGGGTGGTTGGCGCCATGGTGGCCGTGGTTCATCTTCACTGTCTTCGCGCCCAGCGCCAGCGCCAGCATCTGGTGTCCGAGGCAGATGCCGAAGAGCGGGATGTCCTTCTCCAGGACGCCCCGGATCATCGGCACCGCGTATTCGCCGGTCGCTGCCGGATCGCCCGGGCCGTTGGAGAGGAAGACGCCCTGGGGTTCGAGCGCGAGCACTTCCTCGGCCGAGGCGGTGGCGGGGAGCACCGTGACGTTGCAGCCGGACGAGGCGAGGCAGCGCAGGATGTTGCGCTTGGCGCCGTAGTCCACCGCCACGACGCGGTGGCGCGAGCTCTCGCGGCGGCCGTAGCCCTCGGGCCAGGCCCAGCGCGTCTCGTCCCAGCGGTAGGACTGCGCGCAGGTCACCTCCTTCGCCAGGTCGAGGCCAACGAGGCCGGGCCAGGCGCGCGCCCTGGCGACCAGGGCCTCGATGTCGAAATCGCCGCCGGGGTCGTGGGCGATGGCGACGTGCGGCGCTCCCTGCTGGCGGATCGCCCGGGTGAGCCGGCGGGTGTCGACCCCGCCGACGCCGATCCGGCCCTTGCGGGTGAGCCAGTCGGTGAGGCGCCCGGCGGCGCGCCAGTTCGAGGGTTCGGTAGGGTCCCATTTCACCACCATGCCGGCGGCGGCGGGCTCGGTCGCCTCGTCGTCCTCGTCGTTGATGCCGACGTTGCCGACATGGGGGAAGGTGAAAGTCACGACCTGGCCGGCGTAGGAGGGATCGGTCATGATCTCCTGGTAGCCGGTCATCGCGGTGTTGAAGCAGAGCTCGGCCACCTGCTCGCCGGTGGCGCCGAAGCCCTGGCCGTAGAACACCGAGCCGTCCGAAAGCGCCAGGCAGGCGGTCGGGCGGGGGGCACGCGCGGCGGCTTGCATGGAGGCGACTCCCTCTCAGGGCTCGGCGGAACCTAAGGGCCCGCGCGGGCGTGGTCAAGGCAGGGGGTGCATTTGACTTACCGTTGTTTTTCAGATCCTTAGTCGGGAGGAGCGCGGTTGTGCACGGCTTGCCGAGCCTGTATTGTGGGCCTCCGCTGAGCGCCGGGGAATGAGAGTGCCATGGAGCTGAAGAGCCGGATCGCAGAGGAGCTGAAGCGGGCGATGAAGGAAAAGGCGGCCAGCCGGCTGTCGACGCTTCGCCTGCTCAATGCCGCCATCAAGGACCGGGAGATCGCGCTTCGCGGCGAAGGAGCCGAGGGCGGGGTCGGCGAGGCCGAGGTGCTGGCGATCCTCGGCAAGATGGTCAAGCAGCGGCAGGAGAGCGCGCGCGCCTACGAGGAGGGCGGGCGGCTGGAGCTGGCCGAGAGGGAGCGCGAGGAAATCGACATCATCGAGGAGTTCCTGCCGCGGCAGCTCTCCGAGGAGGAGATCGCGGCGGCGATCGACGGCGCGATCGCGGAGACCGGCGCCGCGTCGATCCGCGACATGGGGCGGGTGATGGGCGCGCTCAAGGCGAAGTACACCGGCCAGATGGACTTCGGGGCGGCGGGCCCCCTGGTGAAGGCGAAGCTCGGCTAGGGCGTCGTGCCTTGGCTGTCACGGGCCCCTCTGTCCGCAGCCCGGCGACGACGGCTGAGGGCAAAGGCGATCACCAGCCAGAAGCCGGCGCGCAGCACCATCGCGAAGACCGTGCGCATCTCGAAGGCCGTCCCGGCTGCGATGGCGAGCCCGAAGGCGGCGTAGATTGCGAGCGTCGCCAGCGCGATCGCCCAGGCGAGCGTCTCGGTCCAGGGTTGCCAGAGGTAGAGCCCGACCGCTCCTGCCAGATAGGCGAAGCCCGCGAGGAAGTTGAACCAGAGCACGAAGGGCACCGCGTCGCCCGCCGCGGCGCGCGGCCCCGGCCCGCCGAAAAGCGCCGCGCCACCGGAGACGACGGTTGCCAGCCCGAACAGCAGCGCCAGCGCCGCCAGCCACACCGCCCAACCTGGCCGTCCGGTCATCCGGTTCCCTCCACGAGGCTGCGCCGCGGCCCTCCGAGGGCCCGGTGCGAGGGTCAGACTGCATCGCGACGGGCGGGCTTGCCTTGACGATCGTCAAGGGCCGCCCAAACCGGTCACGCAAGTGACGCCTCGGGCGGTCAGCGCATGGCGTTCAGCGCGGAACTGATCTCGTCCTTCAACTCAAGCCGCTCCTCGGGGCTGAGGAAGGCGCCGATCTCCACCTCGCGGCCGCCGCCCCTCAGCGTGAGGTAGTTCTCCACCGGCCCGCCGGCCTCGTGCAGCTCGACCCGCACCCAGTGGGGATCGGCGGTCCAATCGCGCAGACGCCCTCCCGGCTCGCGGCGCACCAGCTCGATCCGGTCGCGCCAGAGCGTGAGCTCCTCGGTGAGCGCTGCGTCGCGGAGGTTGCGCTTCAGCGCCCACCAGATGCCGGCGACGGCGAGCACCAGGAACGGCAGCAGGCCCCAGAGGACCGGCGTGCCCAGCACCGCGATCAGCGGCAGCGCGATCAGCGCCGCGGTGCCGCCGATGAACCAGACGAAGCCCTCCGCGGTGAGCGACCGGTGCGGCCAGAGCCGAAGCCGCGCCGCCGGCGGATC
>JBFKAV010000029.1:0-27200 GCA_041621405.1 Paracoccaceae bacterium | reverse complement strand
GGGCCGCCGCGCACGGTGTCGTCGCCGGGGCCGCCGCCCATGAAGTCGTTGCCGAGCCCGCCGTCCATCGTGTCGTTGCCGAGGCCGCCGCCCATCCGGTCGTCGCCGCCGCCACCGTCGGCCAGGTCGTCGCCGTCCGACGACGAGATGTTGTCGTTGCCCTCGCCGCCGTTCAGCGTGTCGTTGCCCGCCTGGCCCAGGAGCTCGTCGTCGCCGTCGCCGCCGTCGATCGAATCGTTGTCGCCGCCGCCTTCCAGCCGGTCCTCGCCGCCGCCGCCGAGAAGCGTGTCGTTGCCGGCATGGCCGAGAAGCGTGTCATTGCCGCCACCGCTGTCGAGCACGTTGGCCGCGCTGTTGCCCGTGACGGAGTCGTTGCCCGAGCCCGTGATCGCGTTCTCGATGATCGTGCCGCGGGCGATCGACAGATTGCCGATGCGTCCGTTGATGTCGGAAATCGATTCCGGCGCGAGGTCGAGCCGCTGCGCATTACTGCGGCTGGCGAGATTGATCGTGTCGATGCCGCCGCTGTCGTAGATGGTGAGCAGCGCCGTGCCCGTCAGCGCAAAGATGGAATTGCCGGTATTGTTGCCGTCGCCATAGGTGGTGTTGCCCGGCCGCGTATCTGTGGCCGGCCCGTAGAGGTTCTGGATCGCCACGATGTCGGCGATCATCGGCGTGATGGCGAAGCCGAAGGAGGCGTTGATGAAGGTGTTCTGGATCGGGTCGAAGTACGACATCACGGTCGCCTGCCAGCTGTCGTTCGCGTAGAGCGCGTCAGCGGGATAGTTGGCGAAGCCGTTGTAGTCGCCGGCATGGCCAAGGCCCAGCGCGTGGCCGAGCTCGTGCAGATAGGTCTGGTAGGAATAGCTGTCGATGCCGGTTCCGTAGGTGAGGAGCCAGCTGGTCGGGATGTTGACGAAGCTCTGGATGATGTTGCCGTTGCCGTCGTAGGTCGAATAGGCATAGGCGCCGGAGGGGTCGGAATCGTCGAAGTTGATGTCTGCGCCCGTGCCGCCAGTGTCGACCTCCTGGAAGACCAGCCCCGACACCTCGGCCCAGGCTTGTATGGCCGCGCGGGCCAGAGCCTGTCCGGCAGGAGTCAGCTGCGAGACATCGTAGGTGAGGACGCCGCCATTGGCTGCCAGGTCGAATGAGAGCGGCGGAACGCCCTGATCCAGCCAAAACCCGTCGGTCAGGTAATCGGCGATCTGGTCGTAGGTATAGACCGGCAGGGGGGCGGCCAGCGGGTTGCCATTGATGACGGAGTCGGGACTCGGCAGGGCGTCGAAATCGTCGCCAAGGTCGGCGGGCAGCGGAGGGAGGGTCCCAGGGTTGAACGTCATGCTTGTCTCTCTTTACGCACTAGAAAATCTGGGTTTGGTCACAAGGGCAGGTCGGTCGTTTTCAGGAGGTTGCGCGCCAGGTCGGCCGGCGCACGGGGCGGCAGGGTACTGCGATCGATCACCGAGAGGGTGACCTCGGGGCCGAGGACCGGCTCGCCGCCCGGACGCCACCAGGCGAGCCGGGCCGAGGCGCGGGTTTCGGTCAGTGCGATCATCCTGAGCTCGACGGTCAGGCCGGGCTCGTCGCCGCTTTCGCCGTTGTGCACCTCTACAGGTGCCTCGGTGCTCTCCGAGAGCGCAGCTGCCAGAGCGCCGCAATAGTTCTCGGGCGCATCGCTGCAAAGCACCAGGATGCTAGTAGGCGGCATGTCGGCCTCCACTGCGGTGGCCGCAACGAAAAAGGCCGCGGACACGCCACGGAGAAGGCCTTCGGGACCAAGACGTCGGGGCATGCACTTCGGGCCCTTCTCCCACTAGTGCCGCCGACACGGTCGCAACCCCCACGGGCCGCAAGCAGCGCCGGTCACCGCCCCCACCGGACTTTCTTGCCGAATTGAAGCCTTTCGCGCAAGGCACAATTTCCCGACGCCGGCGCAGATCGCGGGCCTTCGCCGAGGCGGACGCCAGTTCGATCGTCCCGAATCCTGGCCTCACATGTGCCGGCGCGCGAGCTCCTCGTGGTGGCGGATCGCCTCCTCGACGTCGTCGTAGTACGTGAGCCGGCCCTCCTCCAGCACGGCCCCGTGGTCGCAGGTCCGCCGGATCAGGCCCATCCCGTGGGAGACGACGATCGCGCCGCTCTCGCGCATGCGTTCCTGGAATACCCGCTCGCTCTTCTGACGGAACGCGGCGTCGCCCACCGAGGTGACCTCGTCGACGAGGTAGGTGTCGAAGCCGATGCCCATCGACACGCCGAAGGCGAGGCGCGACCGCATGCCCGAGGAATAGGTCTTCACCGGCAGGTCGAAATGCTGGCCGAGCTCGGCGAAGTCCTCGGTGTAGGCGGTCAGCTCGTCGGTATCGACGCCGTAGACACGGGCGATGAAACGGGCGTTCTGGCGGCCGGTCAGGTCGCCGTGGAAGCTGCCGGCGAAGCCCACCGGCCAGGACACCGAGCCCTGGATCCTGATTGCGCCGGAATCGGGGTCCATCGTGCCCGCGATCATCCTCAAGAGGCTCGACTTGCCGGCGCCGTTGCGGCCGAGGAGCGCGACGCTGGTCCGGGCCGGGAAGGTGGCCGAGATGGCATCGGCCACGACCGTGTGGCGGCCGCGCAGGTGGTAGGTCTTGCTGAGGTTCTCGATCACGATCACCGGCGCCGGCACCTCACCTGCGGTCGCGGATGCTGTAGTAGACCAGCGCCAGGATCGACCAGCCGATCAGCGCGAAGACGGCGACCAGCGCCAGAATTGCCTCGCGCTGCGGGTATTCCGCGGACTCGGCGCGTGTGGGCTCGATATAGGCGGCCAGGTAGCGCGACTGCCGCCGGGCCTCGGCCAGCGCAACGTCGTAGGCGCCGAGCGCCGAGAGATAGGCTTGCTCGGCAAACTCGCGGTCGACCTGGAGCCGCTCGAACTCGGCCACGAGGGTCGCGTAGGCATCGTCGGGCTCGCCCGCTCCGCTGTCGGCCATGCCGAAGCGGGCGCGTTCGGTGGCGATGCGGCCCTCGATCACCGCCACCCGGCGCTCGGCCTGCTGCACCCGAGGGTCGGTCTCGCGGGTGGTGTCGCGCAGAAGGTCGAGGTCGATCAGCGCCTCGACGAGCTGCCCCTCGAGCGTGGCCAGCAGGCTCATCCGGCCCTGGATGTCGGCCTGAGGATCGACGATCTGGGTGCGGGCGCGGAACTCGGTGAGCGCCTGCCGCGCCTCGACCAGGCGCTCGACGGCGCGGTCGAGTTCTTCCTTGGAGTAGCGGGTGGCGTCCTCGCGGGCGATGTTCGACAGCGTGTTGATCAATGCGCTGCTCTCCTCGAACACCGCCTGCGCCACTGCTTGGGCGTCCTCGGGGGTGAAGGCCTGCACGCGGAGCTCGATCAGCCCGCTCGCGCTGTCGTAGAAAACCTTCACCATCCGGCCCCAGTAGTCGGTGAGGTCCTCGATGGTCGCCCCGGGGGCGAGCGCGAAGACCGGGTCCTCGGGCAGGGTGTAGATCGCGCGGAGATCGAGCCGTTCGTCGACCCGACGCACCATCGGCTGGCTGCGGATGTATTCGAACAGAACGTCTGTATCGGTGGTGCTGGAGCCGGAGAGGCTGGTGATCCCGCCGAGGATCTCGATGGCCGAGCTCACTTCCTCGCGGCGCACCGAGAAGCCGACGCGCGAGGCGTACTGGTCCTTGGCCACGGCATAGAGGTAGACCGCCGAGGCGCCGGCCGGCGCCAGCACCAGAAGGAGGAAGCTGAGCAGGAGCCCGAAATGTCGCCCTTTCAGGCGCGCCGCGCCGGCAGGAGGGCGCACCGGATGCGCAGCCTGTGGCGCCTGGGGTCTTGGCGGCGACGCGGGGCGGGCTCCCGGCTGCGGTGCCGGGCGCGAGGCCTCTGCCGCGGCGCCGGTGGCGGCAACGACGGCGGGTCCGGCCGGGCCATGCCCCGATTTGGCGTCTTCCAACTTTCGGCCCTTTCGACTACCACTTCGGCCATCGGAACAGCCGCGCCCGACGCTAGCAGAGCCCCTCGGGCGAATCCAGTTGAGCGAGGGGAGCCCGGCGCCCGTGCCATCGCCTGCCCGGAAGTTCAAAACGCCCCGCACTGTCGCCGCGCTGCTCCTGCGCGAGATGGCTTCCACCCACGGACGGTCGAGCGTCGGCTACCTCTGGGCCGTGCTCGAGCCGGTGGCCGGAATCTTCCTTCTGACCTTCGTGTTCTCGCTCGCCTTCCGCGCTCCGCCGATGGGCAACAGCTTCGCCTTCTTCTACGCCTCGGGCTTCCTGCCCTTCGTGGCCTATCTCGACGTCAGCCAGAAGCTGAGCCAGGCGATCCGATTCTCGCGGCCGCTACTGTTCTATCCGGGCGTGACCTATGTCGATGCCCTGGCCGCGCGCTTCCTCTTGAACGCGATGACCCAGGTGCTGGTGGTCGCCATCGTGATCGCCGGCATGATCCCCGTCCTCGGGATCGAGGCGATCCTCGATCTGCCGGCGATCGGGCTATCGCTGCTGATGGTGGGGGCGCTGGCGCTCGGTATCGGAACGCTGAACTGCTTCCTGACCGAGATGTTCCCCTCCTGGGAGCGGATCTGGGCGATCCTGAACCGGCCGCTTTTCATCATTTCGGCGATCTTCTTCCTGTTCGAGAGCGTTCCCCAGCCCTACCGCGACTGGCTCTGGTTCAACCCGATGGTGCATGTCGTCGGCCAGATGCGCCGCGGCTTTTTCCCGACCTACGAGGGCGCCTATATCTCGCCTGGCTACGTGTTCAGCCTCAGCGCGATCTGCCTGCTGGCGGGCCTGCTGTTGCTTGGGCGCTACCACCGCGACCTGGTCAATGGCTGAGCGGACCGGGCGGGGAGCCGCGGCGGCGCTTCCGGGGCCGCGGGGCTTCGATCTCGCGCTCGCCGCCCTGCTCGCACTCCTGCTCTGGCCGCTTGTGGCGCTGATCGCGGTCGCCATCATCCTCGCCGATGGCCGACCGGTGCTGTTCGGCTCCGAGCGGATCGGCGCGGCCGGCCGGCCGTTCACCCTGTGGAAATTCCGCACCATGGTGCCGGGCTCCGACGACGGTGTGGCCACCGGCGGTGACAAGGCGGCGCGGGTCACGGCACTGGGCCGCTTCCTTCGACGCGCGCGGCTTGACGAACTGCCGCAGCTTTGGAACGTGCTCCGAGGCGAGATGGCCTTCGTCGGGCCGCGGCCGCCCTTGCGTCGCTACGTCGAGCGGTTTCCCGCGCTCTACGGCGAAGTTCTGCGCGAGCGACCGGGTATCACCGGGGCGGCGACGCTTCTCTACCACCGGCGCGAGGAGGAGCTCCTGGCCGGCTGCGCGACTGCGGAGGAGTCCGACCGGATCTACACCCGCCGCTGCGTTCCGGCCAAGGCGCGGCTCGATCTGCGCTACCGCCGCCGGCGCTCGGCCTGCAGCGATCTCGGCCTGCTTCTGACCACCGCCGGCCGGGTCCTGCTGCGCCGCCGGCAGGGCCGAGCCGCGGGCCGACCCGACCGAGCGGCCAAGTTTACATCCTGAAGGATCACGGCCCTTGCGGGCGCCCCTGGAGGCCGGGGCTCGGGCGCGAGTGTGGCCGGTTCAGGTGTGGGCGGCGCGCCGGGCCGCCTTGGCCTCGCGCGGGGCCATGCCGATGAAGTGCTCTATGACCCGGAACGCTTCGCCGGCATCGCCGGAGGAGACGACACCGCGGATGGCACGCAGCGCGCCGGCGATCTCGATCTCCGACAGGACCGGGGCCTCGACCTTGAGGATAGCCGGATGCGCGCCGGTGGCCCGCGCGCCGTCGGTCATCCTGACCTCGTGCGTCCGTTCGCCGGCGCGCAGGCCGATCACCTGGATCTCGATGTCGCCCGCAGGGTTGACCGGGTCCCGCACGCAGTAGCCCGCCGCCTCGATCATCTTCCGCGCCAGGTCGGCGATCCGTACCGGCTCGCCCATGTCGAGCACGAAGATCTCGCCGCCCGCCGCCTCGGCCCCAGCCACGAGCACCAGGTGCACCGCCTCTTCGACGGTCATGAAATAGCGCGTCGCGTCGGGGTCGGTCAGGGTGACCGGCCCGCCCGCGGCGATCTGCTCGCGGAACACCGGGATCACCGAGCCGGAGGAGCCGAGCACGTTGCCGAAGCGCACGGCGGCGAACCTGGTCGCAGGGGCGCGCTCGGCGAGGTCCTGGACCACGAGCTCGGCGAGCCGCTTGCTGGCGCCCATCACGCTGGTCGGTTGCACCGCCTTGTCCGACGAGATCAGGATGAACCGACCGACACCCGCAGCCTGCGCCTCACGCGCAAGCACATGGGTGCTGAGCACGTTGTTGGCCAGCCCCGAGACGGCGTTCGCCTCGACCAGCGGCACATGCTTGTAGGCGGCTGCGTGCAGGATCACCTCGACCCCCTGGCCGCGGATCACGCTGCGCACGAGGCGGGGATCGGTCGCCGAGCCGAGCACCGGAACGATCTCCGTTCCGGCTGCTGCCGAATCGGCGCGCAGCTCGCGGTCGACCTGGAACAGCGCGTGCTCGCTGAGCTCGAGAAGGATCAGCCGGCGCGGCCCGCAGGCCAGGATCTGCCGGCAAAGCTCGCTGCCGATCGACCCGCCCGCGCCGGTCACCAGGACCGCGCGGCCGGCATAGCTTTCCGCAAGGCGGCGATTGTCGTAGCGAAGCTGCTCGCGCGAGAGCAGGTCGGTCGGGTTCACCGGGGCGAGTTGGTCGAGCCGCAGCTCCTTGCCGATAATCTGGGCGAAGGCGGGAAGCGCGCGCACCTCGAGCCCCAGCCTAGCGAGGCGCCGAGAGATCTCGGCGCGCTTGCGGGCGGCGAGCGAAGGCATCGCCAGGATCACGGCGGAGGCGCCGGTCCTCGCGGCGACCTCAGTCAGTTTCAATGGCGAATGCACGCGCAGCCCGGCCATCGTCACGCCATGCAGCGCGGCATTTTCGTCGACGAAGGCGACCGGTCTGATCGCGTCGTCGTTGCGCAGGGCGGCGGCGATCCTGAGACCGGTGGTGCCGGCGCCGTATATGATGACGGGCCGCGCCTGTTGCGCCGCGCGGTAGAGCCGGACCAGAGCCTCGCGCATCAGGATGCGGCTGAGGACCGAGGCCGCGAAGAAGGTCATCGCGAACATTGCCACGGCGCCGGGCGGCAGCACTGGCCCGTAGACCAGCCACGCTACGCCCGCCAGCAGCATCGCTAGCATGGCGGTGCCGAGGACGGCCGGGAGTTCGTAATCACGAAGCCGGGTCTGAGCCACGCCGAGGGCCACCGATGCGGCGGCCCCGGCCGCCAGCAGAAGCGGCAGGCGCGGCAGCGCGGGGCCAACGCCGGCGCCCCCGGCGACCACCAGGACGGCCGCCTCGAGCGCTGCCACCGTGAGCAGCGAGTCAACCAGGAGAAGGACCACAGCCTTGGCCAGGCGCGTCAGCGATAGAACAAAGGCTACGATCGCATTTGCTATCTGCACGGACTTACTGGCCTTGGGTCCCACGCCGGGACGTCTGCCCGATTGACTGTCACAACGCCCCCGATGCCCCCGATCCGGCCACGCTTCGATGGCCGCACTCATTTTCTGCCTACGAGATACCTGCTTGCGGGCGCTCTTCAACCCCAAATTGAGCATTCGACTCTTCCTTGTGGCCCTTTCGCCGCGTGCTGCGCAGATGTTCGCCGATTTTTTCGCGCGGCGAAGACATATTGATGCCGAAATGCTGCGCGATTAATCGTAGCTGGACTCCGCGCTTGCAATCAGAAGGCGCTGTGTTATCCACCGATACGACCCAAGGATTAATCGGGAGTTGACGATGCCGCGCATCACCAAGTTTCTTGCCGCCACGGCCGCAGCTGCGCTGGTGGCTTCCGGCGCTGCGGCCGGTGGCCTCGCGGACGCCGCCGTCGACGACGAGCAGATCGCCGAAGAGACCCAGCCGACCAGCTCGCTCGGCGTCGCGGTTCCGCTGATCTTCCTCGCGCTGCTCGCCGGTGCGGCGGGCGGCGGTTCGCCGAACGGAACCAGCCAGCCCAACAACTAGGGTCGCGCGGCCTTACAGGCATTGCGGAAGGGATCTGTTCTCAGGGCGGCCATTCGCGGCCGCCCTTTCCTTTACCGGAAGGACCGCCCGGCATTCGCCCGATGTGGCTGTCTTCGGTCACATTGATGTCGCAAGGATCTTCGGCTGTGCAGCCATGCTCCGAAGCCCGGAACTGCGAGGGGGAATGGCCGCGATCCTGGAACCTGCCAGGGCGGCGATTCGGGCTGGCGCGCTTGCGCTTCTCGGCGCCGGTGCCGCGGCCGCCTGCGCCCTGAGGCTTCCGGCAGAAGCCGCCCGCAGGGTCGTTCCGGCGGCGAGCCTCGACCTCGCGCTGCTCGGCGCGGCGAGCTGCAGCTTCGCGACTTGCGAGGGCCAGCCCTTGACGGCGCGCGGCTATGCCTCGCTCGCCAAGGCGATGGTGGCCAACCTATTGGCCTCGCCCGGCCATCGCCGCAACATCCTCGACCGCCGCGTGAACCGGTCGCCACCGGCGCCGCATTCGACGCCGCGGGGCCGCACTGCGGACGGATCTGGTTCACGCAGAGCCTGGTCGGCTGAGGCCGCGGACCTCAGGGGCCGTAGTACTCGCGATACCAAGCGACGAAACGGCGCACGCCGTCGGCCAGCTCCACCCGCGGCCGGTATCCGGTCAGCGCGGTCAGGAGCCGCGCATCGGCCCAGGTTTCCGGCACGTCGCCGGGCTGCATCGGCAGGAGCCGCCGCTCGGCGCGGCGCCCGGTGGCCGCCTCGACCGCGGCGATGAAGTCGCCGAGCCGCACGGGCGCCGAATTGCCGATGTTGACGATGCGCCAGGGAGCGGCGGGCGAGAGGCTATCGCCTTCGACAGGCTGCACATCCGCTCCGGGCGCCGGCGGCGGCACGTCGATCAGCCGCCGGATCCCCTCGACCAGGTCGTCGACATAAGTGAAGTCGCGCGCCATCTCGCCGCGATTGTAGACGTCGATCGGCTCGCCCTCGAGAATTGCCTTGGTGAACTTGAAGAGCGCCATATCAGGCCGGCCCCAGGGGCCGTAGACGGTGAAGAAGCGGAACATCGTGACCGGCAGGCCGAAGAGATGCGCGTAGGAATGCGCCATCGCCTCGTTTGCCTTCTTGGTCGCGGCGTAGAACGAGAGCGGCCAGTCGGCCTTGTGGGTCTCGGCATAGGGACGCTCGGCATTGGCGCCGTAGACCGAGGAGGTGGAGGCCATCAGGAGATGTGCCGGCGGATGGGCGCGGACGGCCTCGAGCAGCTCGAAGCTGCCGACAAGATTGGCCTCGGCGTAGCTCCGCGGCGCTTCGATCGAGTAGCGCACGCCGGCCTGGGCGGCGAGATGGACGACGATCTCGGGGCGCTCGGCCACGAGCCCGACGAGACGACCCGGATCCTCGAGCCGGCCGATTTCGGCGCGGAAGCCCGGGTCCTCGGCCAGGAGCGCGTGCCGGCGCTCTTTCAGCCTGACGTCGTAGTACTCGGTCATCGCGTCGAGCCCGGTAACCCGGAAACCGTCGGCGAGCAGCCGCTGGCAGAGGTGATAGCCGATGAAGCCGGCCGATCCGGTGACGAGGGCGGTTCGGGGCCTCCGGCTCATTTGCGACGCAGCAGCGTGTCGCCTGGCGAGAGCGCGGGCTCGAGCTCCACGATGTCGCCCGCCGAATCCTTGCCGGCCGCTGCCGCGGCAGCGATCAGCGCGGCGGCCTTGGCGCCGATCTCGCGGCGGCGCGCATCCATCGTCGCAAGCCGCATCGGCAGGCCGTCGAGCAGATCGACGTTGTTGAACCCCGCCAGTCCGATCTTGCCCGGAACGTCGATGCCGCGGTCGAGGCACCAGAGCAGGCCGCCGGCGCCGATCATGTCGTTCGAGTAGTAGATGAAATCGAGGTCGGGGCGGCGCTTCAGCACGGTTTCGGTCATTTCGCGGCCCTTGGCGAGCCCCGAGCCGCCCTCGTAGAATTCGCGTTCTGCGATCTCGATCCCCGACTTGGCGAGCACCTCGGTGAAGCCCTCGAAGCGCTTCCGCGCGCGGTGGTCGAGCGGCATCTTGGTGCCGAGGAAGGCGATCCGGCGATAGCCCTGGGCGACGATGGCCTTGGCCATCTCGCGTCCAGCGCGGCGATGCGAGATGCCGACCATGGCGTCGACCGGCTCGCCGTCGGTGTCCATGATCTCGACCACCGGGATGCCGGCATTGGTGAGCATCGCGCGCGACGCGGGGCTGTGCTCGAGCCCGGCGATGATTACCCCCGACGGCCGCCAGGAGAGCATCTCGTAGAGCACCTCCTCCTCACGCTCGGGCAGGTAGTTGGTGAAGCCGACGACCGGCTGCAGCCCGGTGCCTTCGAGCGCGTCCGAGATGCCCATCAGCACCTCAGGAAAGACGAGGTTCGACACCGAGGGGATGATCACCGCCACCAGGTTCACGCGCGAGGAGGCGAGCGCGCCGGCGATCTTGTTCGGGACGTAGCCGAGATGGCGCGCGGCCTCGAGCACGCGGTTGCGCGTGGCCTCGCTGACGTCGCCGCGGTTCCTCAGGACCCGGCTCACCGTCATCTCGCTCACGCCCGAGGCTTCCGACACGTCGCGGAGCGTGAGCGGGCGGCGCGAACCGGAGCGGGTGGATACGGCCAAGGCGTTGGTCCTCGCGGAGGGTTTCGTTCTTGTTAGCGCCATTCGCGGCGGTGTGAAAGCCGCGGGCGATGGGGCCGAGGCGCTTGCAAGACGGGCCGTTTGCGGCCACAAGGCGGCCGGCCGGCCTCGTAGCTCAGGGGATAGAGCAACCGCCTCCTAAGCGGTAGGTCTCAGGTTCGAATCCTGACGGGGCCGCCAGCGCCGATCTCTCTAGCGATGCCGACCGAGCTTCCGGCCAAGCCAGGCGAGGCGCCCGTGCGGTCCGAGCGCCTGGCGGACCCAGCGGCGAAGCCGGACGATGGCAGCCGAAACCGCCGGGCGCAGCGCCGGGATGTCGACCGCGAGGATCAGAAGCCCGAGCGGGATCATCCAGAACCCGACCACCGGCAGGAAGCCGACGAAGCCAAGGGCAATGAGCAGGAGGGCGAGCGGGATCCGCACCCGGCGCAGCCGTCCGTCGAGCAGCGACCGGATCGCGGCCCGCACCCGCGGCGCGGCGGCGGAAAGCGCCTCGATCTGCCTGCGAAAGCGCCTTTCCTGCCTGTCCTTACCCGCATCCCGTCCCATGGCGGCAATGTGGGACGCAACGCGCCGCGCCGCAACGGCCTTGCGAGCCCTAGATCATCCGGATCGCATTCCTGTCGACGGCGAGCATGTAGCCTTTGCGGGCAATGTTCTTCACAAGTAGCTCGGTGACGATCTGGTTGCCCAGCATGTCGCGCAGCCGCTTGATCCGCGTCGCCCCGGCCGCCTCGTCGCAATCGGCGGCGCGGCGCCCCGAGATCACGGCCTCGATCTCGGCACCGGAGAGCACGTCCTCGTCCATCCGCGCCTCGGCCAGCACCGAGAGCGTCTCGATCGCCGCCTCGGTGAGCTTGAACTCCATGTTGTTGAGCCAGACCGTGTTCTCCTCCCGGCTGATCAGGAGCGAGGAGACCTGAATTCCGGCGCGTGCGATCTCCGACATCCGGCGGTTGAGCGCGATGATGGTGACGAGAAAGACCATCGCCGCGATCATCAGCGCCGTGGCGAAGACCAGGAGCACGAAGATCACGGTTCGGTAGGAGGCCAGCACCTCGGAGAACGAGGTGCCGGACTGGGCGAGGATTTCCAGGAGCTTGATCTCGGCGTTCGACGTCAGGTCCTCGTTCTCGACGAAGATCCGCTCGACCCGGGCGTTGAAGGCGTTGGCGTCGGGCAGGTTGGCGAAGAGTACCGCGGCGGCGGCGCCGAGGATCAGCACGATCGCCGCGATGCCGCCGAAGACGACGCGGTTGCCCGTGGGCAGACTGCGACTGGCGTTCGGCTCGAGGGAGGTGTCGTCGGCCAAGGCGGTGCCTCCGTGAAATGCCGCCATAGTCCGGGGCGGCGGCGGGGGCGTCAAGCAGGACGGGAGGGCTCAGTAGCGCAGGAAGAAGGCGCCGGCGCTGTCGCGGCGGCCGTCGAGCCCGGCTTCGTCGAAGACCGAGACGACGGCGAGAAGCTGCCAGCCGTCGCTGCCGATGCGCTGGGCGATTATCGGTGCTGCGGCCTGCGGCGTGCAGGCCGCGTCGGGCAGCTGGATCACGCCGTAATGCAGCTGCAGCGGCGCGTCGCGCTTGGCCTTGTAATCGGCGAAGCAGGCGGCCGCTGCGGGCGCCGCGAAGGCGGCGAGCGCGAGGGCGAACGTGGGGATCAGGACGCGGAGCTTCATGACGGCGAGAATGCGTCGGGGCCTGCAGATATTCAATAACTTCACGCCTGTGCGGCGGGCGCTATCGGATAACAGGGCGGCGTTATTGCTTGGCCTGCGCGGAGTGACCGAGGCTTGGTCCATCGCGTCCGGTCATCGCGCCGGACAGACCCGGTAAGGAAAGGACGAGACCATGTTTCGCAAGACCTTCATCGCCACCGCGCTCTCCGGTGCCCTGGCCTTCACCGGTGCCGCCACCCCCGCCGTCGCAGCGCCTGACGGCGAGGACGTCGCCAAGATCCTCCTGGGCCTGGCCGCCGTCGGCATCATCGCCAACGCGCTCGAGAACGAGCGCGAGAGCGAGGCCATTCCGGCGCACGACACCTACGATCCCGAGCCGTACTGGCGCGACAGGGACCGTCGTGGCGGCCGTCGGGGCCATTTTCGCACCCTTCCCGCGCGCTGCGAATTCTCCGTGCGTACCCGTCGCGGTTGGACCGAGGTGTTCGGCAAGCGCTGCCTCGAGCGCGAGGGAGTGCGGGTGAACCGGCTGCCCGACCGGTGCGAATTCCGGATCCGCACCGACCGCGGGCGCCGCACCGTCTACAGTTCGTATTGCCTGGAACGTCACGGCTACACAGTTGAGGCACGGTGGCGCCGCGGGCGCCACTGACGGCAGTGGCGCGGGCCATCCCCCGCAAGAGGTCCGCGTCTCACTGGGGCGGGAGGGGCAACCTTCCCGCCCCCTTTTCGCTTGCGGCGGCGTCCCGCCTGCGCTTGCCTACCGGCAATGAGGCCGTGCCCCGATTTCAGCCACGAGACCGCCGCCCACGCCCTTGGCCATGCCAGGGTGGCCGGCGTCGACGAGGCCGGCCGCGGGCCGCTTGCCGGGCCGGTCGTGGCCGCGGCGGTGCGGTTCGATCCAGGTGCCGTTCCCGAAGGGCTGAACGACTCGAAGGCCTTGGGCGCTGCCGCCCGCGAGCGGCTCTACCCGCGGATCCTCGACGCGGCGGAGGTCGGCGTGGGCGAGGCGAGCGTGGCGGAGATCGACGCGCTCAACATCCTCGCCGCCGCGCATCTGGCGATGCGGCGGGCGCTCGCGGCGTTGCCGCGACCGGCCGACTTCGCATTGATCGACGGCAACCTCCTGCCCAAGGGCCTGGCCTGCCCGGCCAGCGCGCTTGTGAAGGGCGATGCGCTCTCGCTCTCGATCGCGGCGGCCTCCATCGTCGCGAAGGTCACGCGCGACCGCATCATGGTGGATTTGGCGCAACAGCATCCGGGCTACGGCTGGGAGGCGAACAAGGGCTATCCGAGCAAGGCGCACCTTTCGGCGCTCCGAAATCTTGGGCCGAGCCCACACCATAGGCGTTCGTTCGCGCCGGTGCACAAGATGTTGTATCAAGGCAAAACAGTAAGCCCTTGATTCAAAAAAGAAATTGACGGCGAATCGGCGATGACTCATCCTTTGTCAAAGGACCGGGCAGCCCGAAGAAGGCGCGGGGCAGGGCAAAAGATGACGATCGCGACGACCACGGGGGCGGAGGCGCTTCCCCTGAACGAGATTCTGGCGGGCGACTGCATCGAGGTGATGTGGGGGCTTCCCGAGGCCTCGGTCCACCTGATCTTCGCCGACCCGCCGTACAATCTCCAGCTCAAGGGCGAGCTGCACCGGCCCGACAATTCGAAGGTCGACGCGGTGGACGACGCCTGGGACCGTTTCTCGAGCTTCACCGCCTACGATCGCTTCACCCGCGACTGGCTCTCCGCCGCGCGGCGGCTCCTGAAGCCGGAAGGCGCGATCTGGGTGATCGGCTCCTACCACAACATCTTCCGCGTCGGCGCGGCGATGCAGGACCTGGGGTACTGGCTCCTGAACGACGTGGTCTGGCGCAAGTCGAACCCGATGCCGAACTTCCGCGGCAAGCGTTTCACCAACGCCCACGAGACGCTGATCTGGGCGTCGAAATCGGAAGGCGCGAGGTACCGCTTCAACTACGAGGCGCTGAAGGCCTTGAACGAGGGCGTGCAGATGCGCTCGGACTGGACGATCCCGCTCTGCACCGGGCACGAGCGGCTGAAGGACCGGAACGGCGACAAGGCGCATCCGACGCAGAAGCCGGAGGCCTTGCTGCACCGGGTTCTGGTGGCGACGACGAACCCGGGCGAGGTGGTGCTCGATCCGTTCTTCGGGACCGGGACCACCGGGGCCGTGGCGAAGATGCTGGGCCGGAACTGGATCGGGATCGAGCGGGAGGAGGGCTACCGCGAGGTCGCCGCGAAGCGGCTCGCGAGGGTGCGCAAGCTCGACCGAGAGGCGCTGGAGGTCTCCGCCTCGAAGCGGGCCGAGCCCCGGGTGGCCTTCGGGCTCCTCGTCGAGCGCGGGCTGCTCCGGCCCGGCGAGGTGCTGGTCTCGGCCCGCGGCAAGGCCGCGAAGGTCAGGGCCGACGGGACGCTGGTGGCGGGCGATGTGACCGGCTCGATCCACCAGGTCGGCGCCGCCTACGAGGGGGCGCCCTCGTGCAACGGCTGGACCTACTGGCACTTCAAGCGCGAGGGAGAGCTGATCTCGATCGACGTGCTGCGCCAGCAGGTGCGGGCCGAGATGGGGGGCGATCTCTGAAACAGTTACCGCCGGTGCCTGTGGCCCAACCCACGGCACTTTCCTGGCCCCGCCTCGTCACGAGGCGGGGCTCTTTTTCACGCCGGCATTTCACGGTGAAAGGAGAGGCCATGTCATTGAAATAGCGTGATATTCCGATTGCTCTTAACCGAATTCCAACCCATAAACGTGTGATTTCACGCCTCCCTGAGTCCGTCCGGCAGGCGCTCCGAGCGCGGTTCCGCGCCCACTGGCGCGGACGCCCCCCAACTGGGCGCCAACAGGCGAGCCTCGCCCGCCCATCGGCCGGAAGCAAGCCCCTACCGAATGCGTTGCAGATCGCGCCAAGTATGTGCAGCGCGAGCATTGGTCGAAAGGCGGATACGAGCCCATAGCGGACATCTCAGCCGCCACAGGGTAGGCCATCTTCAATTCCAATTTTCCCGCAAGATTGTCGGGCAGCTCCACCTGAAGCGCTTGAGTTCGAGCATGAAGGGTCGCGCGAGGCAGTCACGAAAGTAATGCAGACTGCGCGCGGAGTTCCGAGGGGGTCTGTTCGTAGCGCGCCTTAAATCGTCGATTGAAGTGGGAGAGGTCTCCAAACCCCGCTTCCTGCGATATTGCTGTGACCGTCCAATGCGAGTACCGCGGGCTTAAGAGCATTGCGCGGGCCGCTTCTAGCCGCAGAGCAAGCACGAACTCGGTAAACGTGGTTCCGGCCTCGTCGAAAATTTTCTGTATATATCGTGGGGACACCGCTTGATTGCGGGCGATCTCATGGATCGAGAGTTCGCGGTCGTGCAGAAGTGCTGCCTTAATCGCCTGGAGGCGGGCAGCTTTGAGGCTGCGTTGCAACGCTATCTCCTCGCCTTCTCGGGACGCTCCGATCGCGAGTGCCATCAGGTCGTAGACATGGGTGGTAACCAGGCTTTTCAGTTGCGGGTCGGCGATACTGGTTGGCAAGGATCTGAGATAAGTTTCGAGAAGCGTCAACGCCACCGTATCGCGTCTGATGCGACGCCCGGCGTCCGCGGCAATGTCCTTCGTGAGCGGGGCGAGGGCGTTGTAGGGAACCCGGGCGGCGATGTAGTTCATGGCATGGAAGCGGAGAGCCGCCGGCTCGCGATATACCAGCAGGACAGCTTCCCCGTCGTTCGCCTGAGACTGCTGACTTCGTTGTGCGATGGCGATTGGCCCACCCGTGCTGAGGATGAGGCAGACGTCGTCCTCTCGGTCAGAGAGCATCTGTGGCGGCCGTTCTAGCGACACGTTCATGCTCGAGACCATGCTGGCATACCTGAGACCCGGCAGGCCGTGGACGGTCATTCGCGCATCGATCCGCTGATCCGGATCGGCGTCGAAGCGCAACTGCACCTTGCTTTCAAACAGCTCGCGGAGTTGCGACAATCCCAGGGATGGCGCGACGCTGTTCGTAGTCAGTTCGAAAGATGCTCCCGCCCGGACTTCGCTCGACATCGGCGTCCCCCCGATCAGCCGTCACAGCTTGGAAATATCACGGACGGACCTGCTTCCGCTACGGGCAAGCTCCGACGGCTTGATAAGCGACCATGCTCGCCGCGGTTCGCCTGAGGCATATTGATGGTTCGCCTACGACCAAGACCTCCGGAAGAATTCCCGCAATGCTCAGACTATCACGGCATTGGAGACTCACATGTTTGCTTTTTCGATCCATCGCGGAGTGTCGAGCTCGGCTTCATCCCGGGCGGCCGCAGTTGAAACGCTGCCCGGATCGGTATCGGAGCTTCCGAAGCGTCGCCGGTCGCCTGCCTTTTGCCCTGAAACCGATCTTGCGGAGAATGGAGCCTTGACGGCCCCCATCGTTGTCTCTTTTTTTACTCGCAATGCTGGCCGCAGCATCTGCATCAGCCGAAGACTCGCGTCTCGGACATACCGGGCCGGACGAAGCCGACCTCAGATGCTTTCTCGAATGCTCCGAGTTGGCCAAGATGCGTGTTCTGAGCTTCGACGAAGCTGAAAGCTGCACGCGTGCGTACATGAAGATCAAGCTTTCTTTCGTGCCTGGCGTTGGATTGGATGATTTCGACGGGCTATCACCGCAAGAAAAGGCCGCCATCAACGTTCTCGGCTACAGGCGCTACATGGAGTGGCGTTTGCAAAATGCCGCGCGGGTCGACGCCCTCACGACTACGCCTCTGTCGTCGTCGGTCTTTGCGGAGGATTGAACGGCCTTCGAACTGAGGAGACCAAGAAAAAATCGGCGGCGCTTGGATCGAAATGAATGGCAGATTTGCCCGCACAGGCGACATTGAATTCACCCACGCACTCGCCAATTTCCATGACAGCTTCGCACCACGCCGAGCCGCCATCACAGAGGCGCGGCCCCGGCGGCGCAACACATCTGGCAAGGGGCTTGGGCCGCGCCCCACCCTCTCACGCCCCGCGTGGCAGCGGCAGCTCGGCCCGGTTGTAAGGCCCCCAGTCCGCGATCTCGGGGTAGTAGTGCCGCCGCCATTCCCTAACCCGCGGGTTCATCTGCCGCCGCCAGAGCGGCGGGATCATCGCCATCACCGTCATCAGCGGGTAGCCGTAGGGCAGCTGAGGTGCTTCGTCGGAGCCGTAGTTCTGCAAGAGCGGGAAGCGGCGGTCGGGCTTGTAGTGGTGATCGGAATGGCGCTCGAGGTTGATCAGGAGCCAGTTCGACGCCTTGTGGGCCGCGTTCCAGGAATGCCGCGGCAGGACGTGCTCGTACTTGCCCTCGCCGAGGTGCTTGCGCGTAAGCCCGTAGTGCTCGACGTAGTTCACCAGTTCCAGCTGCCAGATTGCCGTGCCGGCCTGGACCAGGAACAGCGCCAGCCCGGCCCAGCCGCCGAGTGCGAACGCCAGAACGAGCATCCCGGCCTGCAGCATGGCGTAGCGCCAGAAGGGGTTCGAGAGGTGCCAGACCGGCAGCCCCTTGCGCGCCAGCATCGCCTTCTCGGCGCGCCAGGCCGAGCGCGGGCACTGCCAGAGCACGCGCGGGTAGAAGCGGTGGAAGCCCTCGTTGTAGCGCGCCGTCACCGGATCGCGCGAGGTGCCGACCCAGAGGTGGTGGACACGCAGGTGCTCGGAGCGGAAATGCGAGTAGAGCACCGAGGCGAGCAGCAGGTCGGCCAGCCAGCGCTCGAGCCGGCTTTTCTGGTGCATGAGCTCGTGGGCGTAGTTGATGCCCACGGTGCCGGAGAGGACGCCGACGCCGAAGAAGAGCGCGACCCGCTCGCCGGTGTCGAGGTGCCCGGCGCGGGTGGCGTACCAGATGAGCCCGAACTGGAGCGCGAACTGCAGCGCGAACCAGACGAGCGTGACGAGCCTGTACCAGAAGAGGCTCTCCTCCGGCGTCGACAGGTCGGCGTTCTCCTCGTTGAGGCCCGTGAGCGCGTCGAGAAGGATGAAGAGGCCCCAGGAGGCCAGCGGGATCAGGAGGAGCGTGAGCCCGCCCTGGGCCGCCGCGATCAGCGCCAGCGGTACCAGGCCGAGCGAGGCCCAGAAGGGCAGCGCGTTGCGGAACAGGGCAACCTGGGATGCGGGGATCATGCATCGGCTCCGGAGACGTGGCCGGAGCTTACGGCAGGACGCGGCGGCGCTCAATCGGCGAAGGCGGGGCGGGCGAGGTCCCAGGCCTTGCGCATGACGGTGGGCAGGTCCGACGGGCGGAACTGCGCCGGCGGCAGGAAGGCGCCGCGCTCTGGCGCCGCCTCGGGGCCGACCTCGGCGACATGGAGCGCGAGCCGCAGGTGGAAATGCGTGAAGGCGTGCCGCACCTCGGCGGCGACCTCGCGCCAGTCAGCCTCGAGCGGCGGCGCCGGGGTGGGGCTCTCGGACCAGGCGGAGCCGGGCCAGCCCAGCATCCCGCCGAGGAGCCCCCTGTCCGGGCGGCGTTCGAGCAGCCAGGCGCCGTCGCTCCGCCGAGCGAGGTAGGCGTGACCGAGCCGGGTGGACTTCTCCGGCTTCGGCGCCTTGCGGGGAAGCTCGGCGGCGAGCCCGAGCGCGCGGGCCCGGCAGGGCGCGGCCCAGGGGCAGAGGCCGCAGGCGGGGCGCTTCGGGGTGCAGACGGTTGCGCCGAGGTCCATCACCGCTTGCGCGTAGTCGCCCGGGCGGTCGTTCGGCGTGAGGCGGGCGGCGAGGCGGGCGAGCTCGGGCTTGGCGGCGGGGAGCGGAGTCTCGACCGCGTGGAGCCGGGCGAGGACGCGCTCGACATTGCCGTCGACCACCGCCTCGGGCCGGTCGTAGGCGATGGCGGCGACGGCAGCGGCGGTGTAGGGGCCGATGCCGGGCAGCTTGCGGAGCTCGCCCGCCGCATCCGGGAAGCCGCCCGTCGCTGCCACCTCTCGGGCGCATTTGAGCAGGTTGCGGGCGCGGGCGTAGTAGCCGAGGCCCGCCCATTCGGCCATGACCTCGGCATCCTCGGCCGCCGCCAGTGCCCCGACGGTAGGCCAGCGCTCGGTGAAGCGGTGGAAGTGGCCCTTCACGGCGGCAACCGTGGTCTGCTGCAGCATGATCTCCGAGAGCCAGACCAAGTAGGGATCGGGCCGCGCGCCTCGGGCGCGCTCGCCGGGGCCCGTGCGCCAGGGCAGCACGCGGGCATGGCGATCGTACCAGGCGAGAAGGGCTTGGGCTTGCTCGCGCTCACGCAATCTTCATGGCTCCTTCACGGATTCGGCTTTCACGCCCCGGCGCGCGGGTTAGAATAGGGCCTGAGACAGGAAAGGACAGAATGGCCAAGCCCGGGGAAAGCAAGGAGCGGCGGAGCCGCGGGTTCGAGCGGGCCTCGGGTCTGGTGGCGGGCCGCGTGCGCAAGGCGGGCGAGGGGCGGGGTTTCGCGGTGGCGAAGGTGCTGACCCACTGGGCCGAGATCGTCGGGCCCGAGACCGCGGCGCTGGCACGGCCGGTCAAGGTGAGTTATGGCCGCGAAGGCTTCGGGGCGACGCTGACCCTGCTCTGCACCGGTGCGGCGGCGCCGATGGTGCAGATGCGGCTCGAGGAGATCCGCGGGAAGGTGAACGCCTGCTACGGCTATGCCGCGATCTCTCGGCTGAAGGTCACGCAGACCTCGGCCGAGGGCTTCGCAGAGGCGCCGGCCGGGTTCGAGCCCGCGCCCAAGGCACTCCCGCCGGAGGCCGAGGCCGCGGCGCGGGACGCGGCAGGCGAGGTGGCGGACCCCGGGCTCCGGTCGGCGCTGGAGCTGCTCGGACGGAACGTATTGTCGAAGAACTGAAGGAAGAGGCAGAGATGCAGAGAAGAACCGTTGTTTCAGGGCTCGCGCTGATGGCGGCCGCCGGTGGTGCCGGGCTCTGGCTGACTGGGGCGCCCGAGGCGCCGTTGCCGTTCGCGGCCGAGGCGCAGGCGACCGGCGAGGTGGACAAGTCGCGCGTGATGGAGATGGTGCTCGGCAACCCCGGCGCCAGCGTCGAGGTGGTGGAATACGCCTCCTTCACCTGCCCGCATTGCCGCAACTTCCATCGCGACGTGTTCGGCCAGCTCAAGGCCAACTACATCGACACCGGCAAGATCCGCTTCGTCTACCGCGAGGTCTATTTCGACCGCTTCGGCCTCTGGGCCGCGATGGTGGCGCGCTGCGGCGACGGGCAGCGCTACTTCGGCATCGCCGACCTGATCTACGACAAGCAGGAGGAGTGGCTTTCCGGCAGCGAGCCGGGCGCGATCGCGGACGCCCTGCGCAAGATCGGCAAGACTGCGGGGCTCACCGACGCGCAGCTCGATACCTGCCTGAGCGACGCAGACATGGCCCAGGCGATGGTGGCGGTCTTCCAGGAGAACGCCGAGCGCGACGGCGTGGATTCGACGCCGACATTCTTCGTCAACGGCCAGAAATACTCGAACATGAGCTACGGGGATTTCTCGGCCATCCTCGACGAGAAGCTCGGGCAGTAAGCCTTGGCGCCGCTCGAAGGGCTGAAGGTCCTGGAACTCGCGCGGATCCTGGCCGGTCCCTGGGCCGGGCAGACGCTAGCCGATCTGGGCGCCGACGTCCTGAAGCTGGAGGCGCCCGAGGGCGACGACACCCGCCGCTGGGGGCCGCCCTTCATCGAGCGCGAGGGCGACGCCTCGGCCGCCTATTTCCACGCCTGCAACCGGGGCAAGCGCTCGGTCACGGTGGATTTCCGCGACCCCGAAGGCCAGGCGACGGTGCGCCGGCTGGCGGCAGAGGCGGACGTACTGGTCGAGAACTTCAAGGTCGGCGGGCTGAAGAAGTACGGGCTCGACTGGGAGAGCCTGCGCGAGGTCAACCCGCGGCTCGTCTACTGCTCGATCACCGGCTTCGGCCAGGACGGTCCCTACGCGCCCCGGGCGGGCTACGACTACATCATCCAGGGGATGTCGGGCCTGATGTCGGTGACCGGCGACCCCGAGGGCCAGCCGCAGAAGGTGGGGGTGGCGGTGGCCGACATCTTCACCGGGATCTACGCCACGACGGCGATCCTCGCCGCGCTTCGCCAGCGCGACGCGACCGGCGAAGGGCAGCGGATCGACATGGCGCTCCTCGACGTCGCGGTCTCGGTCATGGCGAACCAGGCGATGAACTACCTCGCCACGGGCACGGCGCCGGGGCGGATCGGCAACGCGCACCAGAACCTCGCGCCCTACCAGGTCTTCGACTGCGCCGATGGCTGGATCATCGTCGCCACCGGCAACGACGCGCAGTACCGGAGGCTCTGCGGCCTTCTGGGGCTGCCGCAGATGGCCAAGGCGGCGGAGTTCGCCACGAACGCGCTCCGGATCGCCAACCGGGCCGAGCTGACCGCGCGAATGACCGAGGCGACGCAGCGACGGCCGAAGGCCGAGCTGCTCTCCGCCTGCGAGGCGGCGGGCGTGCCCGCGGGGCCGATCAACGACCTCGCCGAGGTCTTCGCAGATCCGCAGGTGGTGCACCGCGGGATGCGGCTTGAGCTGGACGGCATCCCGACGGTGCGCTCGCCCTTCGTCTTCTCCGGCGCCGAGCTGAAGCTCGACCGCCCCTCGCCGAAGCTCGGCGAGCATCAGGGCGAGGGCTGGGAGGGCTGAGGGAAGGGCGGGCGTATCCTGCGCCTGCGGTGCTGGAGTGGGCAGGCTGGGAAAAGCGCCGGGGTTCGGCTTCAGCGGCGGGGCAGCCCAACGGGGAGGAATCGGGTTCTCCTGGCCTGATACGGATTCAGGTTGATCGCTTCGCCAATCCACTCAAACGCCGCCACGCGATCGCGCGGCGGCCAGCGCCTCCGGCGCCACCTGGTGGCTCCCGGAGGCCCAAGGCCGCCGGGCAGCGACGTCCGCCCCCCGGCGGGCTTCGCTTTCGCGCCGCCCGGGCGAACGCCGCCGCCCTCGGTTTCGCGAAGCGGTGACGGCGATATCGGCTTTGGCTCGCGCCTCCGCCGATGCGACGCGCACGACCTTCCACTGGAAGATCGCCTCTGCGCGCCGCGGGCGGGATCGCGGCCCCACCGACCCACCTTCCGCGCCGCGGCCGCCTCAGGCCCCCGACAGCTCCGCCAGTACCGCCTCGGCCGCCGCCTTGGGATCTTCCGCGGCCCAGACGGGTCTGCCGACGACGATGTGGTCGGCGCCGGCGCGGACCGCCTCGGCGGGCGTGGCTATCCGCTTCTGGTCGCCCGGCTCGGCGCCGGCGGGGCGGACGCCGGGGGTGACGATGAGCCTGCCCCGCGCCTGCGGCAGTGCGCGGATCGTCGCCGCCTCCTGCGGCGACGCGATGACGCCATCTGCGCCGGCGGCGAAGGCGCGCTCGGCGCGCAGGGCCACGAGATCGGGGACCGCGCCCTCTCGGATCAACGCGGCGTCGAGGTCGGCGCGGTCGAGCGAGGTGAGGATCGTCACCGCGAGGATCTTCAGCCCGGAGGCGCCGGCCCCCTCGCGCGCGGCGCGGACCACGTGCGGGTCGCCGTGGACGGTGAGGAAATCGAGATTGAACCGCGCGAGCCCCCTGACAGCCGCCTCGATGGTGGCGGAGATGTCGAAGAGCTTGAGGTCGAGGAAGATGCGTTTGCCGTGCTCGGCCTTGAGCTCGCCCGCGAGCGCCAGCCCGCCGCCGGTGAGCATGCCGAGCCCGATCTTGTAGAAGGAGACCGTGCCGCCAAGCCGGCGGGCGAGATCCAGCCCCGCCAGCGCATCTGGCACGTCGAGGGCGACGATCAGGCGGTCATCCGGCATCGGCGGTCTCCTTCGGCTCCGGGCGCTGATGGCAGCCGGAGGTTCGGAAGGCAAGGTATGTCTCGCCCGCTGCCGACGGTGCGCGGGCGGGCCGGAACGACGGGCCCGAGGCTCAGCCGCGCAGGAAGCCGAGTACCAGCTCGAGGAAGAGCTCGCGGCCGGTGTTCATCGCGGCGTGGCCCTGGCCCGGCATCACCGCGACGCGGGCATCGGGCAGGGCCGCGGCGAGCGCCCGGGTCGGCGCCTGCAGGATCGCCGGGCTTTCGCCGCCGAGGAGCAGGAGCGTCGGCACCTCGAGCCGCCGGAAGCGCGCGGGGTCGAAGACGTAGTCGGCCTCGGCCATCTCGCGGATCGCGGTGTGGGCGGCCGCGAGGCGCCCGGGCCAGGTCGGATCGGCCCGGAAGGCGGCGATCGCGGCGTCCGACAGGCCCGCCACGTCGCGGAAGAACTCGGTGAGCAGGGTCTCGCGATCGCCCGCTTCGACCAGCGCCTGGTAGCGCTCGCGCGCGTCGGGCGGGTAGATCTCGCCGGCGCCGGCAGGAAAGGCCGGCTCGTAGAGGACGAGCCGGCTGACGCGGCCGCTCCGGAGCGCCGCCTCCATCGCGCAGAGCGCGCCGAAGGAATGGCCGAGGAGCGCGGACCTCTGGCCGGTGGCCTCGAGGACGGCGGCGACGTCGTCGAACTCGTCGTCGAGCCGATAGGCCGGCCGGTCGCCGCTGGCGCCGCGGCCGCGGCGGTCCATCGCGTAGACGGTGAAATGTGGGGTGAGGTCCGCGAGCACCGTGTCCCAGCGGTGATGGTCGGCGGTGCTGCCGTGGACAAGGACGAGGGGCGGACCGGCGCCGCTGCGCTGGAACGCGATCGTGGTCCCGTCGCGGGAGAGGACCGTTTCCATTTTCGATCCCGGGCGCCCGGCGCGCTGTGTCGCGCAGCCAAAAATCATACCATTCAGAGGGGCTTCCGGCAACGGAACGGCGACGGAAGGGCAGCGGCGGGCCCGGGCGTTCCTGCGGCCGCCTCGGAGGGCGTGCCTCAGAGGGCCTGCATGCGCGCCGCGCCGATGAGCTGGCGGGCGATGCGCTCGTGCGCCCAGCCGGGATGGCCGAGGATCGAGGCCTCGACCCGCTCTTCCCGCCCGTCGGGGCGGACGATTGCAACCTCGCCGGTGTAGCGGCGGCTGACGGTATCGAAGTGAAGGGCGAAGAGTCGGGTAACGGTGTGCATGGCGTTCTGCCTTTGCCTGGGGTTGTTTCCGCTTTGTTCGCACGTCAGGGTGAACAAAGCGCTAACGCGTCGACCGCCAGCGTTGCGCCCGCGGTCGCTTGAAAATCGTGCGGCCAGCGACCAAGTGGAACCGGAGACCCGGCTTGGCCGTGCCGCAGAAGCGGGCGGCGGGAGCGGGGGGCTTGGAAGAGGAGAGAACCGATGAACCTCGAGAAGTTCACGGAGCGGTCGCGCGGGTTCCTTCAGGCCGCGCAGACCATCGCGATGCGGGAGGGGCAGCAGAGGGTTCTGCCCGAGCATCTCCTGAAGGCGCTGATGGACGACGATCAGGGCCTCGCGGTCAACCTGATCCGCCGCTCGGGCGGTGCGCCCGAGCGCGTGGTCGAGGCGATCGACGCCCAGGTGGCGAAGCTGCCGAAGGTCTCGGGCGGCGACGAGCAGGTCTACGTCGATACCGCGCTGGTGCGGGTGCTGGACGAGGCGGAGAAGCTCGCCAAGAAGGCGGGCGATTCGTTCGTGCCGGTCGAGCGCATCCTGATGGCGCTGGCGATGGTGTCGTCGAAGGCGAAGGACGCGCTGGATGCCGGCGCCGTCTCGGCCCAGAAGCTGAACGCCGCGATCAACGACATCCGCAAGGGCCGCACGGCCGATTCGGCGAGCGCCGAGGAGGGCTACGACGCGCTGAAGAAATACGCCCGCGACCTGACCGAGGCCGCGGCCGAGGGCAAGATCGACCCGATCATCGGCCGCGACGAGGAGATCCGTCGCGCCATGCAGGTGCTGAGCCGGCGGACGAAGAACAACCCCGTCCTGATCGGCGAGCCCGGCGTCGGCAAGACCGCCATCGCCGAGGGCCTGGCGCTCAGGATCGTCAACGGCGACGTGCCGGAGAGCCTGAGGAACAAGAAGCTGCTGGCACTCGACATGGGCGCGCTGATCGCCGGGGCGAAGTACCGCGGCGAGTTCGAGGAGCGTCTGAAGGCGGTGCTGAACGAGATCACCGCGGCGGCGGGCGAGGTCATCCTCTTCATCGACGAGATGCACACGCTGGTCGGCGCCGGGAAGGCGGAAGGGGCGATGGACGCCTCGAACCTGCTGAAGCCCGCGCTGGCGCGGGGCGAGCTGCACTGCGTGGGCGCCACGACGCTGGACGAATACCGCAAGCACGTCGAGAAGGACGCGGCGCTCGCGCGGCGGTTCCAGCCCCTGTTCGTGGACGAGCCGACGGTGGAGGACACCGTGTCGATCCTGCGCGGCATCAAGGAGAAGTACGAGCTGCACCACGGCGTGCGGATCACCGACTCCGCGCTGGTCGCGGCGGCGACGCTCAGCCATCGCTACATCACCGACCGCTTCCTGCCCGACAAGGCCATCGACCTGATGGACGAGGCGGCGAGCCGGCTGCGGATGGAGGTGGATAGCAAGCCCGAGGCGCTCGACGCGCTGGACCGCGAGATCCTGCAGAAGCAGATCGAGGCCGAGGCGCTGAAGAAGGAGGACGACAAGGCCTCGAAGGATCGGCTGGAGAAGCTGGAGAAGGAGCTCTCGGATCTGCAGCAGCAGTCCGCCGAGCTCACCGCCCGCTGGCAGGCCGAGCGCGACAAGCTCGAATCGGCCCGCGGGCTGAAGGAGCGGCTCGACCGGGCCCGGGCCGAACTCGACCAGGCCAAGCGCGAGGGCAACCTGGCGCGGGCGGGCGAGCTTTCCTACGGCATCATCCCCGGCCTCGAGAAAGAGCTCGCCGAAGCCGAAGAGGCTGAGAGCGACATAATGGTCGAAGAGGCCGTGAGGCCCGAACAGATTGCCCAGGTCGTCGAGCGTTGGACCGGCATCCCGACCTCGAAGATGCTGGAAAGCGAGCGTGAGAAACTCCTCCACATGGAGGAGGAGCTGGGCAAGCGCGTCGTCGGCCAGCGCCAGGCGGTCACCGCTGTCTCGAACGCCGTCCGCCGCGCCCGCGCGGGGCTGCAGGACGAAAACCGGCCGCTGGGCTCGTTCCTCTTCCTCGGGCCCACCGGCGTCGGCAAGACCGAGCTCACCAAGGCGCTCGCCGAATACCTCTTCGACGACGACGCGGCGATGGTCCGCATCGACATGTCGGAGTTCATGGAGAAGCATTCGGTCGCCCGCCTGATCGGCGCGCCGCCGGGCTACGTCGGCTACGACGAGGGCGGCGTGCTGACCGAGGCGGTCCGCCGCCGGCCATATCAGGTCGTGCTCTTCGACGAGGTCGAGAAGGCGCATCCGGAGGTGTTCAACGTGCTCCTGCAGGTGCTCGACGACGGCGTGCTGACCGACGGCCAGGGCCACCGGGTCGACTTCAAGCAGACGCTGATCGTGCTCACCTCGAACCTCGGGTCGCAGGCCCTTTCGCAGCTTCCCGAGGGGACGGATGCGGGCGAGGCCAAGCGCGGCGTCATGGACGCGGTGCGCGCCCATTTCCGGCCCGAGTTCCTGAACCGGCTCGACGACATGATCGTCTTCGACCGGCTCACCCGCGCCGACATGGCCGGCATCGTCGAGATCCAGCTGCGGCGCCTGGAGAAGCGGCTGGCGGCGCGCAAGATCGGGCTCGAGCTCGACCAGAGCGCCAGGGCCTGGCTCGCCGACGAGGGCTACGACCCGGTCTTCGGCGCGCGGCCGCTGAAGCGGGTGATCCAGCGGGCGCTGCAGGACCAGCTCGCCGAGATGATCCTCGCCGGCGACGTAAAGGACGGCGACAAGGTGCACGTCTCCGCCGGCGCCGACGGCCTGATCGTCGGCGACCGGGTGGCCTCCTCCTCGCGCCGCCCGCCCGAGGTCGCGGTGGTCCACTGAGCCGCGCGCGATCCAAGTGAAAGAATCGGAAAAGGCCGGGACGCGGGCGTC